>CAIOTO010000195.1 GCA_903861255.1 uncultured Alphaproteobacteria bacterium
TGACTTTAATAGTTAATTTAAGATAAAATTGCAAAAGTTGGCACATGTTTAATTTAACCGGAAGGACACCTCAATGCGCATTTCCCTAAAACAGACAATCCTACTCAGCACAGCTCTATTGACCATGAATTTGTCACTTTCAGCGATGGAAGAAGATGTAAAAGATAAACCCATTTCGTCTGCCCTTGGAGCAACAACGGAAATCCCCATAGCCATTCCAGTTTCTGAAAAAGCAAAACGAATGTCAAAAAATTTCTTCGGGGAAGAGACTCCCAGTTCATTTACCGTATTTCAATCAATAGCAGAACTTCTTGGCGAGAAAAGCACCGCTTTGCCAGTAACCGCACATGAAAGATTTGCAAGCGATACCGAAGGATTCAAACGAGGCACGCTCACCTTAACAGCAGCGCATTTCAATCGTCCACACCCAGACTTCAATGCAATTTATGCAGAACTAGCAGATAATTTTCTTGAAACAGTTTTGTTGGATGGCGTAGAAGGTAAAATATCAGGCACTTCAGAAACAATTGATCGTCTCGTAGAGATTCACAGCTACTTTAAAGCGCTCGTTGACAAAACAAGTGGAAAAATACAACAACACGAAGCATCTTTAGCTGTAGCTGACACAGAGGCAACCAGATCTGCTGCAGAAGGATTAATGAGAAAGTACAATGATCTGAACCAATCATTAAAAGATCGATTTCTTAACTTGTTACACCATTTTTCTGCCACCAGAAAGTTCATTATTCAAGCAAATAAAACCATTGCATCCAAAAAAATGGTTATAGAAAACGCATCTTCAAAAGATCTTGTCACTGGCAATATAGGCGAATCTTCAATTGCTATAAGCGTGCAATTAGAAAAAGATATTATCTATTTAAAGAAAACAATTATAGCTGCTGAAACACTTATTCATACGTTATATGATTTTGATCGAACTGATCGAGACCTAACACAAGTGCCGCATTTGCTAGGAAAGGGGGTCATTCTATTTCAGTCAGCACTAAAATCTGCAGCTGGGATGATAACAGTGGTGCATAGCGAAAACAGAATTTTGCGTCATACTATGACAGGCGAGTACGTTTTGCCGCATTCCATAACTGTATCGACTATATTTGATTCAGAAGCATGCTATGGCGCAACAGACACAGCGATACACGACCGTCACATGGAATATATCCAAAAGATTCTAAAGCCCACACCAGTGTTATTTGATGCCATTGAGAATGGACGTATTAGATTTGAAGGGCCTGTTGCAAGTGCAGAAAAATCCAGTTCTGGCTTACAAGCAGATTCAAAAGGCGCCGCTGATGATGTGGGTGGTGATAAAAAAGATACTGAAGTTAAAAGCGAGGTCACGACAGATCTAAATGCATTAGCAATTACTGCCGCAATTACAGCACCTAATTCCACAGTCGTTGACGTGGCGGGGTCAAAAGATGGGAACTCTGTTAATGCAGTAGCAAAAAGAAGGGCCGAGAAGGAAAAAAAACCAACAGATACTGGTATATTAACAGGTACTGGGAACATTACTATTGATAGCACAACCCTAAATGGACTAACCCTAAGCAGTAAAACTCTTATTTTAGGAGACAAAATACCCAAATAGTCTAAAAACCTATTCATATCATCAAAACAACTGTTATATGCACGAGAGATTTTCTACATTAATAAGCAGCGTGCAATTTTTCAGCAAAACAGCATAGTTTTCCTCCGGTTTAACCGGAGGATCCACAAAAGTACATGGACCCAGCGATCACGTCACAGGGAAACTAAGAGGTTACTCTTCAGACATCCACATTTAATTGGACTTCTCCTCACCATTTGATTAGAATTTATTTTATTTGCTTGCTCTGAAAGGCACGATTTTTATGACATCCGGTTTTACAAAAGTTTTCTCTGCACTTGCACTGCTATCACTTCTTATTGGTTGCAAGGATGATAAAAAACCAGAAGCTGGAAAAAACGCGCCCCTCACAGTTGCAGTGTCCGCAGACTATCCGCCTTTTGAATATTACAAAGATGGCAAAATAGTTGGCTTTGAAATTGATCTGATGAACGCCATTGGAAAAGAACTAAAACGCGATGTGACATTCCAAGATTTACCGTTTGAGAGCATCCTTGGCGCATTACAATCAAAGCGCGTTGACCTTTCCATTTCATGCTTAAGTGCAACCCCGGAGCGTGCAAAAGTTATTGATTTTTCTGTGCATTACAATACATCTAAGACAGTCCTTATAACGGATGATGTATCTATTAAAAGCATGGATGACCTTAAAGGAAAAACCGTTGGTGTTCAGTTAGGATCTACAAATGAAATTTGCCTAAAAGAATGGTTGCCAAAAGTTGCTGGAATGAAGATACAATCCCTCAGCAAAGTGCCTGATCTTATTCAAAACTTAAAAGTGAAACGCATCGTTGGAATCGTATTGGGCGAAACTGAAGCATACGCTGTTATGAATGAAGTCAAAGGTCTTCAAATGGTTGAGATACCAAACACTGAATTTTCATCAGCAATAGCATTTCCTAAAGGATCAACACTTGTTGCATCAGTAAATGAAGTGATTCAAAAAATGCAAAAAGATGGTTCGCTTAAAGTATTGCAAGATAAGTGGCTCAAAGGGAAAGTGAATGCTTAGCTCTAGCCTTAATTTTGGTGCAATGATCCCAGCTCTGCCTTATATTCTTGAAGGCGTGATCGTTACATTAAAATTCACATTGATATCCATATCTTGTGGGCTGCCACTTGCTGTCTTATTAGCTGTGTTTAAAGTTGGCAATGTCGCGCCACTTAAGATTTTTGCAAACGCATATACATCTATTTTTCGTGGAACGCCATTATTGGTTCAACTTGCACTTATCTTTAATGCAGTGCCGCATTTAACCGGATACAATATTTCGGCTTTTGAAGCGGGCGTCATAACCTTTTCGCTAAACTCCGCCGCGTATGCATCCGAAGTCATTCGAGGCGGAATCCAATCAATAGATATTGGCCAATGGGAAGCAGGTCATGCGCTTGGGCTTTCTCGCTCTCAAACATTTTACCACGTCATTATGCCACTTGCTATTCGTACAATTCTACCAAACTTGGTAAATGAATTCATCAATCTACTTAAAGAATCTGCACTTGTCGGCACTATTGGTGAAGCGGATTTACTCTATCGCACCCGTGTTGTTGCGGCTGAAAAATTCTTGTATTTTGAACCATTCTTAATTGCGGCTGCAATTTATTATATTATGGTGATCATCATTTCCTTCTGCGCAAAACGACTTGAAAAGAACCTATCCTATGCTTAATGTCAACGCGCTTACTGTCACTATGCAACGTGATTCCGCTAAACGTATTTTGGATGATATTGCCTTTGATGTAAAAGATGGGCAAATTCTTGCCATTTTAGGGCCATCAGGCGCGGGGAAGACAACACTGCTCCGCTGCCTAGCGCTATTACATACACAAACAAGCGGCACGATTACCGTTAATGGGGCGCCCATTGACACACTTGCTGCCGGTAAAATTGGGATTGTGTTTCAAAGCTTTAATTTATTTCCACACCTAACCGTGCTGGATAATATGCTGCTTGCACCAACGTGCCATAAAAAAGATACAGCCGAAGCGTTAAAAGAGAAAGCACATGCACTATTGACTCAATTTGGGCTGGCGGCACATGCAGGTGCGCATCCACACAACCTTTCGGGCGGACAAAAGCAACGTGTCGCCATTGCGCGCGCATTAATGATGGATCCACCTGTGTTGCTATTTGATGAACCAACATCGGCACTTGACCCTGAACTCATCAATGAAGTTTCTGAAATCATAAAAGCGCTTCGTCAACCTAATCGCGTGATTTTGGTTGTGACGCACGAAGTACGCTTGGCACGTCATGTGGCTGATCATATTTTATTTTTGGATAATGGTGTATTGCGTGATAATGTTTCACGGGATGTGTTTTTTGATGAATCTGGTAATGGATTGTCACCACGCGCGCGTACGTTTTTGAGTAATTTGAGCTAGGACCTGCATCATCAACCTCCACTCACAGCCTGTGTCATCCCCGCGAAGGCGGGGATCCAGTCTTTTTTTGAATTACACCAAGAAAAACTTCAAATAAATATACCCTAGATTCCCGCCTTCGCGGGAATGACAGAGGGGGCGAGAATGACAAAAGCGGGGCACATGGATCCTATGATCAAGTCATAGGAAAACTAGCAATATAATACATGCTCGAACAACGCCTCAAAAACCACAACAACCATGTGCACGTATTACTTGCCCGAACAATTGGTGTTGCATCCACTATTAGCTGTGAAATTCCACCTGCACTGCCACTGCCCCGACTGCTGATTGTTACAAGCAGTCGAAGTCATTATCGCACGGCAGTGATTCTGTTTCTGCCCGCACGTCAAAGCCCAAGCAGATCCACCACATAAAACCACCGCACATAAGACGCAAAATAATTTAATCATTACACTCTCCTTTGAAAAATAAACTACAACTGAAATGCATTTTTAATTTATATGCAATTCTAATTACATTTATACAATAAAATTGTTAAAATAACGTTAACAATAAATAATATCAAGACCGAATATATCATATAACAATCCACCACCCCCCTTAGCTTCCCTCTGGCCACACTTAGTTTCCCTCTGGCTTGACCAGAGGGGCCATGAACATTAAGATCAAGTCATAGGAAAATTAGCAATATGACGCATGCTCGAACAACGCCTCAAAAACCATATCAGTACCTACGGAGCGCTCACCGTACGGGAATACCAGGATCTTGTTCTATTTGACCCAACAGATGGTTATTACGCTAATGCACAAGTCATTGGCCGCCAAGGTGATTTCATTACAAGCCCTGAAATTTCGCAGGTGTTTGGCGAAATTATTGCACTTAGTTTTGTCAATCAATGGCATCACATGGGCTGCCCTAGCGACATACTGCTGGTCGAACTCGGGCCAGGGCGCGGCACATTGATGGCGGACATGATCCGTACATTCAAGCAGTTCTCCGATTTTTGGAAAACGCTCACCATTTATTTAGTTGAGGTCTGCCCTGCCCTCATGCAGCAGCAAAAAGACTTACTTGGTGACGCGGTCACGCATGTGCCGACATTAGCCGCCGCACCTGAATCAGACGTCACGTTCATCATTGCTAATGAATTTTTTGATGCACTTCCCATTGAACAATTTATCGTTGATCCACTGACAAAAGAGCATCGCGAACGTTTAATTACCCATAATGAAAAGGATGCTTGGCACTTCATCCCTCACGCCTCCCATGAACACATTATTGAAACCTCGGAAGCATCACTCAGCATTGCATCTGAAATCAAACGCCGTCTTATACACGGCCAAGGTATGACTGTCATCATTGATTATGGGGATAATTGTGAACAGCGAACAGGCGATACGCTACAAGCCGTATATAAACACCAACGTGTATCCGTCTTTGATCATATGGGGCAGGCAGACCTGTCGCACCATGTTGATTTTGCAGCACTTCAGCAGCTCATGTCACCGCTAACGACCACATTCACCACACAGGGTGAATTTCTCATGCAAAATGGAGTCAATGAACGTACCGAATTTCTTGCACAAAAGCACGGCAATATGGCCAGTAATTTACGTACAGGAACTATGCGCTTAACAGCACCATCAGCCATGGGATCGTTATTTAAAATTCTTACGATTACACATTAACCATCAGCGCTGAATTTTCCAATGGTGAAAATACACAAACCACGGTATTCTGTCAGAACCCTTAGTCATAGAAACATCTCTTAAATGCTCCGCATACTTATTTGCACAACTATTCTTCTGTTGCTTCCCTCCAGCTTAACTTTTGCTGATAATTTATCAGCACCTATAAAGCAACTCACGCAACAAATTGAACATCTTATTAAAACAAAAAAAATACCTGGATGCGCCATTGCCATCGTTGATCATGACAAAATCGTTTATATGAATGCGTTTGGTGTACGCAAAATGGTTAAAGGGAAAAAAGGTGAGCCTATTGACCTTGATACAGTTTTCCAACTGGGATCGATCTCAAAACCTATAACGGCAACGCTTGTTGCTATTCTTCAAAAGAAGGGCGCTATTGATATCGATCAACCTGCAAGAACACACCTCCCTTGGATAAGCTCTGCCACCACAACACGCCATCTTCTCAGCCACACAAGTGGATTTATTCGCACAGGATGGAACAATAGAATAGAGGCTAACACACCGCGCATCACACTTGTGCGTGATTTATCTGCACATCCACAAAGCACACCTGGCGAAATATTTGACTATCATAATCTCGCTTTTAGTTTGCTTGAAGACGTCCTGATGCATGCCACAAAATCGCCGTTCGAGAACCTATTGCAGCGCCATCTTTTCACGCCTCTTGGAATGACAAATGCAACGTGTGGATATCCTCTGTTCAACCGCACTGAAAATAAAGCTTGGCCGCATCAAATAACTAAAAAAGGTATTCTTGTGCCGAGCTCCTCTTTATCACGATTTTATCACGCACATGTACCATCCGCCGGCGGCATGAATGCCAATATTCGTGACATGGCAAACTTCTTATTGCTACAACTCAACGGGCAATCCAATTTAATTAACACTGAAGACTTGGCCGCTTTCCATACGCCTACCACGCCAACAAAGGACGCCCTTGCGTGGTTTAAGAATGAATCCGCCAACACAGAAATAAACGCTTGGTATGGACTTGGCTGGCGTATTATTGATATTGACCGCCATCGCATTGTGTATCATGGTGGCTGGCTCAAAGGATTTAAGAATTTTATGGCGTTTTTGCCTGATCGCAAAGTAGGGATCATTATTCTACATAATAGTGAAGGTAATTTTTCAAAAAAAGAAGCGATTAAATTTTTGAAACACGTTGCGCGAGTCTGATATTATTTCCAGCCCTTTTCTGCTAAACTTCACACAAACCTTAGCGTTTGGAACCATATGAAAAAATCAGCTCCCCTGCCAGGCACAACGATACCTTTTGTGTGGTATTTCCTTAAATCCTACAAAGGCTATGTGTTTTTCTTTGTTGTTTTCGCAATTATATCGGGCCTATTCAATGTCTTTGCATCAACCCTTCTTAAAGTCATTATTGATTCCCTTGAAGTAGCAATTACGACCCCGAACAATTCTTTAAAACTACAATCGGTCATATGGCCAGTCGTGCTTTTTGTCGTCAATTTCGAAGTCCACAATACGGCATGGCGATTGATGAATTACATTAACTATAAAATTCAACCTCTTATTAAAAATTCCATCATTCAAGAAACCTTTGATTATGTCATAAAGCACTCGCACCAGTTCTTTCAAGACCATATGGCCGGCAAAATTTCAAATAATATAACCGTCCTTGCAACCAGCGTTGAGCGCAGCTTGCATGATCAGACACGCCATATTATTCGTGGTTTTGTCCTTATGCTAGCAACGTTTATTGTTTTATATTACGTCCATCCCTATTTTTTCTGGTGTTTTCTTGTCTGGGCTCTTCTATTTTGTTCAGGCAGCTATTTAGCGTCACGTAAGATCGTAAGCTTAGTTGATAACTTAGCCGAAACTGAATCACACGTATCTGGCACGCTTGTTGATAGCATTTCTAACACACAAAACATACGCTATTTCGCGCGCTATTCCTTTGAGTCTTTGCATCTATTAAAAGCACTTTTGCTCATGAAAAAGTCTTTCCGAAAAAAAGAAAAATTCATGATTATCTACTGGACAGTGCAAGGCCTTTCAGAAACGATCATGCTTGCATGCATGCTTTATCTGCTTATACACCTTCGAAAACAAGGTCTGGTAAGCACGGGCGATTTTGCCTTAATTCTTAGCCTTTGCATTGAAGTTGGCTTTACCGTTTGGTGGACAATTGAACAAATTGATTATCTAACAGACTCTATTGGTAAATGCAATCAAAGCTTAAAAGCACTTTTAATGCCACTTGATCTTGTAGATGCTCCAAGTGCAAGCGATATTCACATCACTAAAGGTGAAATCCAATTTGACCATGTTAGTTTTAGTTACAAAAATACAAAAACCCTCTTTAAAGATAAGTCTGTTACCATTTCCCCTGGCCAAAAGGTTGGATTAGTTGGCTATTCAGGCGGAGGAAAAACAACATTCGTGAACTTAATCTTACGTTTATATAACGTGGATAATGGGTGCATTCGAATTGATGGGCAAAACATAGCAGCTGTCACCCAAGATTAATTGCGCGCACATATTGGTATGATTCCGCAAGATTCGTCGTTATTTCACCGCACGCTCATGGAAAATATACGATACGGCCGGATTGATGCGACAGATGACGAAGTCTTTGATGCGGCTAAGCGCGCACATGCACACGAATTTATTGAACAGCTCCCCGAAGGATATGCATCCCTTGTCGGCGAGCGTGGAATCAAGCTTTCAGGCGGACAACGCCAACGCATTGCCATCGCACGTGCAATGCTTAAAAATGCACCTATTCTGATTTTAGATGAAGCAACATCAGCGCTAGATTCTGTGACTGAACATGTTATTCAACTAGCAATTACTGATTTGATGCGCGGCAAGACGAGCCTTGTCATTGCGCACCGTTTATCAACATTACTGCACATGGATCGTATTTTAGTATTTGATAAGGGCAAAATCGTTGAGGATGGCACACACAGCGAACTGCTCACAAAAGCAGGGCTTTACAAAACACTATGGGATGCGCAAGTTGGTGGATTCTTAGGGGATGGAAATTAATTTTTTTGTGTGTACCAGAAAAATCTAAGACGGGTACTTCCCAGTTTTTTCTTTGTACAAACAAATTTCATAGAAAATGCGTGATAAGTTATCAAGCAACATGGCAAGTTTCTTTGAATCCGGATAAGCATCTCGCTCAGACCCCCGCAAGGCTGGCGCACAAATTTCAACATGCCCTTCAAAACCATTTTGGAATGCCACACGTTTTAAAATCAAATACTGATAAAGCGCAAAGATATGCGTCGAAACTGCAAGAATTCTTTTATCTTTTGACATGCTTGTTTGCTTGAAAAAGAGAGTAAGAGTGCTCTCGGTTGTTGCGCGCATTCCTTTTGGATGTGAATCATCAATCGTTATTGTCGGCAATGCAGCAAAAATAGAATCCTTCTCAAATGTGTTATAAATCCATTCCATCCCAGCTCTTTCTGAATCAGACACAAGCACATTTAATGCATCCGCCGTCCCACGCTTAGTTAGGATTTCTTTCTCAGATTGATTCAATGAACGCTTACCTGTTAAAATATATATGGATGTTAAATCTGATTTTATGCGCTCTTCTCGTATAAGCGTATTCAAAAAACTCACGCGAGATGTGAAATCACCTAACGTCGAGCCTAACAACAGAATATCCGAAAAAGTCCTCGATTCAGGGTAAGTTGCAGCCCCCATATTGAGGCCTTTCACCCCATCAACCATTGGCGTCAAAATAAGAGCAATTAATTTAACAGCATTAATTTCTTTCTTTTCATAACTCATCTCCCAACGCTCGACACCTGGTTTAGCAAACCATGAATAACTTGGATAACGGGGATCTTTCCCTTGAATTAAGTTTTTAACATTTTCACAACTAGGAGAATCAAGTTCAGCTACCATTGCCGGCCAGCTCTCTTTCGCAGGCATTCCTTTAATGCGAACACCAGCCTGCCCCAAAATTTCAATAACCGTATCCGTTACAGTGCCATCATCATGGATTAAATCACTGACTTGCGTAGAATGTGGATGTGATTCGTCTTTGTTTTCCTGGCATGAAACAGCAAAAATGACAGCAAATAAAAATAATAGCTTTTGCATTTTTATATCAAACTCCTAATACCTATAAACCCAACTTAATCCAGCGGCACTACCCGTACTCTTTTCACCAACTTCAAGATCTAAATAAACATTTTTCACCAATGCCGTCGACACCGTTGCTTTGCTTCCTGTACTACCAATGCTCTGATCAATAGATATGCGCATATTTTCAAATTCTTTGCCAACACTAAGTGCTTGTGATGCCGTTTGGCCAGACTCCATTGTATTTGCTTTCATCTCATTTTCTTTAAGTTCAAACGTATCAAAGCCAAAGGAACTACGAAGGTTTTCCAGAACATTAACCCCTTTTTTGTCATTTAGTGATGCGCCAACAGAAGCCAGCTGTACACTTTGCCCAGCTGAAATTTTACTCAACTCCTTTCCAAAAAGAAGCCGTGCGAGCACTTCATCTTCTGGCAAAGCAGGGTCTGACACAAAGGAAACGCGTGGTAAAGGCGCATACCCAGAAACTTGTAAATGAACAGTTACATCTTCAACTTCTCGCGCCGCAACAAGCCACACATTTGGATTATTTCGATGATCACGATCAAATGTAAGTTTGGCCTCACTGATTCTAAGTGGCTTTCCAAAGAATGACATCTTTCCTTTTGTTGCCGTCATTGTTCCTTCTAAATAAGGCGCAGACATATCACCTTTAACCATAATTAGGCCAACCCATTGACTCATGAGGCCTAAGTCTGAGTCGCGGACGTAAAAATTCTTATCAATATTCAAGGCAAGTTCGATTGGAAAGAGAGGCGTTTTAGCAGCTTCTTTCTTTTTCTTGTGCGTATCAAGTTCTTCAATTTCAATATATAACGCATCATCATTTGAAAATTCTTCAAGCATAACAAGCGAAGGCGATAATGCTACCGCCCCTGTGATTTTACTTTGAAGACCTGGCCCGTCAACCTTAATATCACCTGTTGCACGCATTGTCATATCATCACGATGCACAACAATAAGATCATTCAATTTAAGATTCAGCGCAAAATTTGGCAATGTTAACCCAACGAATTCAAACCCGCCCGAAATATCAAGAGTGCCCACGTGCGAATCTTTGGTGACACTGTTCATATCTCGCACATCGTTCCCAGTCAAACGCTCAATCACTAATTTTTTACCAACAGCCTTTAGCGTACCGGCAATATTGGCAATATACGTGCCATTATCTGCGCTATCATATAAACCCTGACGTGCCTTAATGCGTCCTGACATATCAATATCCAAAAGCGTTCCCTTAATGGCTAAATCTAAGTTTAAAATGCCACCCAAACGATCGGGGGTATTAAATAATGATGAAAGCAACGACACATCCAGCTCGCCCACAACATTCATGTTAACTGTATTTTTCAAGAAAATTGCAGCATCCAAAGCAATAGAACCTTTTGCCTTAAAAATCTGCGCTTTGCCACGCTGTGTATGCATATCAATCAACAGCTGTTTTGCTTGACGTTCAAGCTGAATAGTCCACGAAAAATCTTTAAGAAGAGCATTATTCGTCAGTGGATGTGATAAATACGGAACCAATTTACTTAAAACAAATTGCCCCTTCCACTGATCCAATGACTGAAATATCTCAATTTTACCATTCAGCAAGCCATCCATATCCCAGGACGGAACAAACATGCATGCCGTTATCAGTGGTATATTTTCAAAGATGATTTGTTTTTCTTTTTCCGCGCAATGAATGCTACCCTTTTGGCCAACTTGTATTGAAAAGATAGGGATTCTTTCTGCATTGAATGCAATCGACACGGGCGCCTTTAATGCAATCGTATGCTGCTGATAAGCCAATTGAAGTGATTCTAATTGAAGCATTTGTTTTTGAAACAATAACTGCCCTTTAGCTGAACCATGGGGCAGATGTGCCGCGTCCTTGGCGCCCGTTACAACAGTAGCAACACCGTTTCCTTTATTGAATTGAACCGTCGCTGTTGTCTTTCCAAAGGTGGCTGCCCCGACCGTAGCCTCTGGCAATGTGCATGACAGCACCCCGCTTAATGTATGGTCTAATTGAAACGTCGCATGACCGGCACCATGAACGACATCATTCGTCAACTTTGCACAATCAATATCAAACGCACCCTCAATCCGCGCACCATTGCCATTGATATGAATGGCAACTACATTGTTTTGAGTCCATTCCCATGCAGGTTTTAGATGCATTAAATACCCATCGCGATTAAACGTCGCACTGCCTTCAAACACATGGCCATCGAGTGTAAATGTAAACAAATCGGTTTTGTCGTCAAGCGAAAGACCTTTAGGACTGGACAATGTAATCGCATGACCACTCACGGCAAGCGTTGCCTTCAAAAGACAGGTATTCACGCCAATATTGCCCAGATCACTTGTAAACTGGAACGGCGTTGTTTGCCAATGTCCACTGCCATTAATATGCGCGTTCTGTTCTTGCAGTGCCCACGCCCCCTTAAACGTTAAATCCGTCCCGCCATCGTATGACCCCTCACCATCCAACACGATACGATCCGCATCATAAGCAATGTTTCCCTTGCCTTTAACATGGTGCCCTTGCGTGTGTGCAACGATATTTTGAATAGGTGTTGTGCGCTGTTCCAGGATCTGTTTAATATTAACATCAAACGCGATATCATGGCCTGTATCCTTCACATGAACACGCGTGTTACGGTCCGCTGTTGAAAATTGCACTGTGGTTTTTTGAGCGTTGGCAGTGATACTTACATCACCAACCGGTAAAAATGTAGTTAAATCGGCGATCTGAATTACGCCTTCTACCGTTAGGGGAGAACCATTCAGCGCACCCACACGATCAATCAGACGAAGCGTCGCCGTCGCCCCTTCTGCCTTTGGTGCGAAACGAAATGAACCTTCTACTGGCGCCGCATCTTTTACGTCTTTCGTAATTGATTTCAGCTCGACAAGCGATTCAGCGCCCTCCTTCTGAAAATGAAAAGACACAACTGCTGCAGGTGTTTTAAGCACATCAATGCGCACACATTTCAACACGGTTTGGTCAAGTATAATTGGGAAAGCCGTTGTCAGCACCGTTGGCAATTGATTCGTTGTTTGGGGTTTTGCGCCCGCCGCTTTCTGGTGCAATTCAAGCTGGCTCAACGTGATTGATTCAATCTGAAGCTTTCCCAGCAACAACATCCGCGCGGCAACGTGAACGCGCAAATCCTGAATTTGTGCCAACGGACCTGACGCATCTGAAATGTTGATTGATTGAACGTCAAGATGAAAAGGCAAAATCCCGTGCACGCCATCGACTTTGACGGATACACCATGGGGCGTCGCCACGCGTGATAGAATATGCTGCACAAGGCGCGATTTTACATACGGAATTTGAACACAACCCAGCGTCACCATCACTATTGTGATGAATGTAATACCTATATTTTTAAAATAGCGCATCGATGCTGGCACTAACGTTCCTTTTGTAATGAAGTCACCCAACAATAGCACATATCACAAATTATTTAATCATCCGATATCATTAATATGATATTCTACCCACGTTCACTAAGCCCACACGCATAAAACAAACACGAGCCACACATGTCAAAATCCACCCACCCCCTTGAAACCACTATCGGCTACACATTCAAAACCCCTGCCCTGCTTGAAAAGGCGCTATCCCACCCCAGCGCGGCGCCGCGTAACAAGGATTTCGAACGCTTTGAATTTTTAGGGGATCGCGTACTTGGACTGACTATGGCGGCAGTGTTGCTGGAACTTTTCCCAACTGAACCCGAGGGGCATCTGGCAAAACGGCAGGCCGTGCTGGTATCACGCGAATCGTGCCAAACAGTGGCAGGTCTGATTCAACTGGAAACACATATAAAGGCCGTGTGTGATTTGGGTGTGCATGAATCAAATATGATGGCAATTCTTGCTGACGCGGTGGAGGCATTATTGGGCGCGATGTATCTGGACGACGGAATCACACCGTGCCACACATTCGTGCGGCGCTTTTGGACGGATTTATTTCACGGTTCGAAAGAACCCCCAAAGGATGCTAAGTCGACTTTACAGGAATGGCTACAAAAGCGCGGCAAACCGACACCAGTCTATACACCAACAGATGTAACGGGTCCTGCGCATAATCCAACATTTGAATGCGAAGTTCAGTTAGAGGGATTACCATTGTTTAAAGGCACAGGCCGAAATCGCCGCATGGCCGAACAAGATGCAGCAAAAGCTGCGATGGGATATATCACTGGCCATAAATAAGATAAAAAAAGAAAAAAGGGTTTCTTTTCAGAAACCCTGGCAATATTTTACATTATCTTTCGTTAAATCTATAAACAATTTAGATTAAAGATACTTTAGTTCCAAGTGTAACAATTTCATCTGTTGTTAGACCTATTATGTTAGCGGAAGTTACTCTATTTAAAAATGCTGAGGTTAAATCTGTTAATTGTGCAGCTGATAATCCAGCCATAGCAGCAGATGGTATTTTTGCGATTACGCTAGATTTTAAGCCATTAAGTACAGCAGAACTAATCCCGGGTATATTAATACTGTTCACACCAAGAACGTTGGCAGTAGTAAGTCCACTTACAAGGGCGGAGGTTGCAAAACCAGCGAATTGAGCACTTGATAACCCACTAATAGCACCCGAATTAAAACCATTTATTTGAGAGCTCGTTAGAGTAGTAAGTACAGCTGTTGATAATCCTTTTACGTTTGTACTTGTGAACCCAGCTATATTCGTGGATGTTAAGCCTGCCCCTAAGCTAGCAGCAACAAAACTTGATAGTTGCTCTGTTGTGAATCCACTTACACCACCACTTGATAATGCGGCTATATCACCAGAAGTAAAGTGAGACGTAACAGAGCATATAGTGGTAGATATTCCTGCCATATTAGCAGCAGTAAGACCAGGCATATTCGACGTTGTTAACGCGATAAAAGCATCTGACGAAAGTCCTTGAAGTGCAGAACTTGTAAAGGCACTTACCTGGGTAGATGAAAGATGTGGCGTTTGTGCAGCAACTAGACCGGAGACCTGAGTTGAACTTAACGCAGCAATTTGCTTTGTAGTTAAGTCTTTTATTTGTGCCGATGTAAGCGCACTTATTGCAGTTGATGGAATTGCAGCCATTTGTTCTGTTGTTAAAAGATGAATTTGTGATTCAAATGATCCTGAGTTCAATCTCGAAGCAGCTAATATAATTGGCAAATACTTAATAAATTTTCTCATTTTAATGACTCCATAATTTGATTTAATAAACACGTTGAGATTGCAAAAATTCCAGATTATGAACTTCTTCTCAATTATCATTTTATTGCTAATTCATTAATAAATGATTAATTATGCTAAAATCTTAAGATGTATAGAATATGAAGGCATTTTCGCTGCGTACTCAGCATGCTCGCGTTTTAAAGCATACTGACTGTCAGTTTGTCATCTTCACAACTGATCCGACTCGCCACAGCGAAGCCTTGGGCGTAGCTGGGAGATCTCTACGCAAAAGGAAAATACAGTTTGGTTTTTTACACTTAACTATTTGCCGTTGAAGTTTTATAGATCCTCAGATCAAGTCCGCGGATGACAAGAAAGAGAGCCCAAAGATGGCACCGAAAAGGGTGCTTTGAAGGATGACGAGCGCATACACAGTATTCTGGCATCTAAAAATCCACCTACTGATTAACAACGCAATTAACACTTTATTAACAATTTCTCTTTACGAATAAATTAGGGCCGCATCAAATTCGAAAAGCCAAAAATATGGTAATTTTGAATGGCCTGCGATCAGGCTGGATAATAATTTTCCATCCAAACACTTGCAATATATATAAA
>CAIOTO010000196.1 GCA_903861255.1 uncultured Alphaproteobacteria bacterium
ACATCATAGTGGTAATCTTTTCCTAAAAAGATCCCGTTTGAATTAGCTAATGAAAATTTGGCATCTGAAAAGTAGTGATGTAGCGTATTGAAAAGCAGCCTTTGCATTTTATTCATGGTATTTGATTCTTCGTCTGAGCATGCTAGGTGACTCATAACGAGTGCCCAGCTAACGTAAGAAAAATCTGTTTCAAGTAAGCGTTTGAGGTCAGTAGAAGGTAGGCCTAACCTGTGCATGCCTGTGTCAATATGCAGTGCAGCTTTTAAGGGGGTGCCGCGAGACTTTGCGAAGTTATTCCATGCTGCAATAGATTCGTATGTATTTAATACCGGTGTAAGAGAATGTGCAAAACATGTGCTTGCCCATTCACCATCGTAAGGTCCGTTTAAAACATATAACGTAACGTTTGGCATATGTGCACGCAAAATGAGAGCCTCTTCAATATAGGCTACGAAAAAAGCATTACACCCAGCTTTGTGTAAAGCCACACCAATAGGTATGTCACCTAGGCCATAAGCATTTGTTTTTAAAACAGGGTAAACATGTGCGGTGGGGCACATTGTTTGCAGTGCATTGTAATTGCGTACAATTGCTGCGAGATTAATCTCAAGTATGCTAGAGCAGTATTGAGTGGATAGAGATCTTGTTTGTTTTTGTTCAAAGTCAGCAAAACTAAGTTTATTCAGATTAGATTTGGAATCAATCATTTTTGCATATGCTAAATAATTCATCAAAGACTCGAGATTTGAAAATTGGGTTACCTTATTAATATGGGGGTTCGTTAAGTGTTTTTCAATGTAAAATAATTTATATTTATTTTGTAGGGTATATACCTCACTTAATCATTTTGAGAAGCACCGTCATTGGGAGTCTCGCTAGAGGCCTGGCAATCTAGGGTTCTGTGAAATACATGGATTTTTGGGTGACCTACAGCTCATCGCAATGATGACAAACTGCAAACATAATCAGAGTCTTTTATAAAAAAAAGAGGGCAATATGCCCTCTTCGTTACATGTTATACTTTAATAAGAAACAATCAAATACTAGTTCTTCTTTGAATCTTTTTTATCTTTTTTGTCTTCCTTTTTAGCTTCTTCCTTCTTTGGCTCTGCAGCTTTTACTGCAACAGCTTCTTCTTTTGCCTCGTTTGCAGGTGGCTTTGAAATATCTTCACCAGCTTTGATGCGTACAGCTAGTTTTGCGTAAACTTCTGCTTTCACAGGAGGTGCAGCAAAGAGAGCTCCATCTTTGTTTTTCAGCAATACTGTTGGTACACCAGGAATTTTAAGTTTCTCAAAGAGAGCAACGTTTTCTTCAAGTTGCTTTTGTATCGCAGGTGATTCTTCATCAGTTTTAAATTTAGCGACATCTAGGCCTGAGTCTTTGATGAGTTCTAAAAGCTTATCGCGTGTTAGATCATTAACTTTGTCCGCAAACTTGCCCATAAGAACTTTTGATTTATCAGCGCTCTGTTTAGCAGCAGCTAACATAACCTTTGAAACAGCTACAGAGTTTGCACCAAGAATAGGCGCCACAACAATTGTGAACGCTACATCTTTTGACTTGTCGATAGCTTCAATTGCGGTTTTCATGAAATCATGACAATGTGGACACATTGGATCAATCATTGCGTATACTTGCAATGCTGCTTTTGGATCTCCCCAAAGAATCGCATTTTTCTTGATGCCTTCTACTTCTTGCGTCGCATTTTTCTCAAGATCACGTGATGCTTTTTCTTGTTGTAATTGCATGCCTTCATTGATGGCTTTCATAAACACATCTGTTTGTTCACGTGCAACTTTAACAACAATATCTTCAATTGCTTTTGTTTGCTCTGCAGAAAACGTTGAGCTAGTTATTGATGATTTTGTTGCTACATCATTTTTCGTTTCGCTTGGCTTATTGCCTTTACTTAGATAAATGCCTATTCCAACGACAGCGACAACCGCGACACCAATGATGATTTTCATTGTTGAGTCATTTTCTTGATTTTTCATTCCACACCTTAAAAAGTACTAATTAAACTAAATTCATTTTAAATGCATAGATTTTAAATGCAAGATCTTTTTGGCATGCAAATTGCATTACTTTTGAGCAAGCAGATCTTCCAGGTAGGAAAGTTACACATGGGAAATATTAGTGACTTATCGCATTATATTAAAACTCCACAAGAAAATGAGTTTGTTGCAAATTCCAGATTAATAGCTCCGCCTATTTTGCAAGGCAAATTGAATGATTCTCTTCTTAATTTTAGTGATAGTTTTAAATCAGTATTATCTAGCTCTCAGGAAACAGAGCCTGCAACATCAAGCGTCCAAAAAGGTTCTCAAAGTAATTCTGAAAAACGTGATGTTAAAAGGGTAGAGAGAGGCAATGAAGAGGATGATGTTAAAAAAGTTGAAAAGACTACATTAATTTTAAAAGAAAATTTATTACAAAATAGCCTTATTGAATTAGATATTATTGTATCTGATTTCGATATTATTGATCCCTCTTTAAATAAGGAAGCGTTTGAATTTGGTACTATCTTTGGTTACAGACAAGAGGTAGAGCGGAGTGTGCCTTTAGATGATTTAATTGCAAGGCCTTTTGGTTTTTCCGAGTCCATGGCAGCTCAAACTATGACGGGGCAGCAGGATTTTGAAGCTAGTCAGGAACGTGAACAGGATCTTTCCTTGCCCCATGAAGGTGATACGCAAATTAATTTTAAGCCAACCAGGGCGCTAAGCAGTATACAAAGTGATCAACGAATAGAAGTCCCAACTTTGAAAAGTACACCAATAGAGCAACAAATCAGTATGTCTAAATTTATGGTTTCTCTGACGACGCCTACGCAAACCATAAACCCGTTGCTAACACCAATCTTGCCTTTGAATATTGATTCTGCAAATGAAGTACTGTTTGGAATTGACGGTGAAGGTGTTGAAGTAGGCAGTATTACAGGCAAGCCAATTCCCTTTGTCGAAGCATCGCAGCATCAAAAGCAATTATCAAATAAAAATGGCGAGGGTGGTGCTGATGAGAATCCAGAGCAATCATTTGAAGGTGCAGATAGTCATGCACAGCAGGTGTCTGCAAATGCTGCGGACTCAGTTCAAAAAACAGTAGCTGTACAAAAACTTACTCAGATTATTCGAGATCGTGCTCAAGATGCCATTGAGAAAAGTAAGACTGATATGACTCTTAATGTTAAGGGAATTCAAACAACACTTGGTGACGTTGAGCTAGACTTAAAGATCGCCAATAAAAAAATAAGCGTTAGGCTTTCGAGCGAGAGCAAGGACGTGCAAACGCTGCTTAACCAAGAACGGTTAAACATAGTATCCATCTTGAATGGATTGATTGCTGGCTCAGCAGAGTCTGCATATGTATTGGCTGATGTTCCTGTGGAAGTTTGTCATAAAGAAAAGGGAATTTAAATCATGGAACATGTTAATCCAAATAATTTTGATGTTTCAAAATACAATGTTAATCCGCAGAAACTTAATTTAGTTAAAGAGACCACAAAGGATGACGATTCAGTTAAAGGATTTAGTTTTAAAGAGTTCACGAATAAGTTTGAAAGCAAAGATGGCACTCAGGGAATGCATAATACAGTTGCAAAAACAACGCATTCGCAGTTGGAATTTGCTCAAAAATTGCTGTTAAAGCAATTGCAGTGTCAAACACCTGATAGTTCATTTGACCCAAACCAAATGATGGAATCAATGATGGGAATGCTCACCATTGCGCAAAATAGTGAACTTGTTGAGATGCAAAAAGAGAGTATGGAGCTACAAAAAGCACTATTTTACACATCGTTAAGTGCCTTTCAAGGTGAAACTGTTGAACATTCTGGAAATGAATTTGATTACCAAAGTGAAGATCAAGAGATCATATTTAACTTGCCTGCGAAAGTTGAAAAAGCCGTTCTGACTATTCATGATGCGAGTAATAATTGTGTCAAGGTTGTGCCGCTTGAAAAGCATGTCGGGCGTAATTCATATACGTGGGATGGAACGCTAGATAATGATGAAAGCGCTGATATCATACATGCTCCAAAGGGAATATATACAGTTTATGTGACAGCAATAGATGTTGATAATGAGCAAGTGGATGTAAATATTCGATTAAAGAGTCATATTACAGATATTGCGTATGATGAAAATGAGTTGGCTCTACCTATGTCAGGTTCGATTCCAATTTATGACATTAAACGCCGTTCAATGATTAAGAAAGCAACGGAACGTTATCAAGAAGTTTCTAATAAGCCGATTCAGCATCATCAAGGTGATTCTGCTGTAAACAATATCACACCGAAAATAAATACAGGTCTTACGTTGTCCGATATGGATGATGGAATACCTTTTTATGGTTCGTAATTCAAATATAAAAATTAAATAAAGGAGAATTTTATGGCTGGTGGTTCAAATATAAGTATTTCTGCCGTGAATGCATGCAACAAACGTTTTGATACACAGGCTTTGAATCTTGCAGCTTCTGGTGCTGTTGCAGGGAAGGCTGCAGGTAATTTTATTACTGCATATCAAATGAAAGATACGCAAGGGGTAGAAGGAACTAATCTTCGTTATCTTAATCAAGTTGGTGAATCTCAAAAAGCGATTTACGCCACTAATTTTTCAATTGCAGGGCAGGGGCTTGCTGTCGTTCGAAATCAGCCTGGGTCTTCAGGTATCATTGGGATGGTCCGTGATTGCACATTTAGGCAAGATAAGAATAAAGATTTTGTTAATAATTTAGGCCAATATTTGCAAGTTTTTTTGACTGACGGGAATGGCATTCCATTAAATTCTGATGTGGCAACGACTAATCAGTTGGTAACACTCAATACAGGGAATATTGCGCAGTCGGCTCAAGCAACAACAACCATAACCTCTAAGGTTTTATTGAGTGGAGAGGCTAAGACCAATGCAGAGTACCCCATGATCTTACAAGTTACAGATTCATTCGGGAACACTCGGAATATCACCGGAACATGGACTAAAACGGCTGATTCACCACAGACTGCTGATGGAAAACAAGTATGGACATTGACATTTCAGGATTTAAGGGCTTCACCCGGAACAATCGGCGCGCCTTATGATATGTCTACCGGTGGCCTGGTTGTGGAATTTGATGCTGCAGGATTACCTTCTGGATATTATGCAAAGGGCTCATCGCCTACGTTTCCTGCCGCTAATACGCCGCCAAAACTTTCTATTACTGCATGGCCAAATGGAGCAAACGATTCTATGTTAACGCTTGATCTTGGAACTGTTGGTAAAAATAATGGTGTGGTTGTTTCGGGCAATACGTTCCAAACAACAAGTGTTATTGCTGATGGTTATGCTGCAGGAAACTTTTCAAGTATCGAGTTTACAAAAGATGGGTATGGTCTTGTGCATTTTACCAATGGTCAGCAAGCAAAATATTGCAGAATTCCTTTTGCTGTATTTAATAATGTTAACGGGCTTACAGAATACGTGCCAGGTGTTTTTCAGCAAACGATTGACTCAGGGATGTATAATTTCTATTTTCCTGGAGAAGGAGGCGCGGGTCAATTAGTGCCGCAAACATATGAAGGCTCAACGGTGGATGGAACTCAAGTTTATCTTGATATGCTTGATACTCAGCGTATATTTACTGGCAATTTGAAAGCGATTGAAGTCAACAAGGAAATGAATAAACAGTTGATGAATATTTAGTGCAGGTTTAATGTTTCGTTAATGATGTATGCGTATTATAAAGAATGACAGATAAATTTGTATGTATGTTCGTTCTTTGTATCGAAAAGGATATCTCAAATGCCTAGTGCACATGCAGTTAAACATAAACGCTCATTAATTATTGGTGCTATTGGCATTGTGTATGGTGATATCGGCACAAGCCCTCTTTATGCACTTAAGAGTTGCTTTTTAATTAGCGGTCTTTCTGTGACAGCCCCTCATGTGTTGGGGTTGATATCGCTTCTTCTTTGGTCGCTTTTTATTGTAGTTACCCTTAAGTATATTAAGCTTGTGATGCCTGTTGACCATGATAACGAAGGTGGAATTTTAGCGCTTTCTGCGCGCTGTCTGTCTTTAAAAATAAAGCATTTGAATAAACTTGCTTTATTATTAGGTCTCATTGGGGTGTCGCTTTTCTTTGGCGATTGTATTATTACGCCTGCCATATCTGTTTTAGAGACACTTAACTAAAGGTTGACAGAAAAGATGCCATGTACGCCCCTATAAACTTCGGCTCATGAGCGTAATAATGAAGTCGCAATGACAAGTCAACCATTTCTAGACTTCGTGATGTTACTTTTGATTTGCGCCTA
>CAIOTO010000197.1 GCA_903861255.1 uncultured Alphaproteobacteria bacterium
GAAAGAGAAACGCCAACAGAAGGAGCTTAATAATAAATTGTTCGACGCGATAAGTCAGCGTTGTTATGAGGCCGTAGAATATTATCTTGACCAAGGTGCTGATATCAAAGCTACGCAGGGACTTAACCAGAATACTGTTTTACATTGTGCGGTTTCAAGTTCTTGGTACTTTAAAGAAGAGGGGAGCATTGTTGAACTTTTAGTAAAAAGTGGAGCGCCAATTGGTCAAGAAAACGTACTTGGGGAAACACCATTGTACTTTTTAGTGAAATATGCACAGATTTCTGAAGTAGACCCTTCTTTGATAAAAGAATTGATTAAAAATGATGCTAATATTAACCACAAAGATGTCAGAGGCTGGACGCCACTGCATGAAGCAACAGCCTATGGGGAACTAGACATGGTGGGTTCTCTGCTGGACTGTGACGCGGATATTAACAGCCAAAATAGAGAAGGTAAGACTCCTCTACACATAGCAGCAATGAATCCTTATGCATCATGGAGTGAGTGGAGTGAGGCAGCTCTAGCTAAGGTGAATTTGCTGCTGGACCGCGGCGCGGATAGTAGGATTAGAGGCGTGGATGGATTGAAAGCGAGCGATCTTGCTTATAATGCTGGTAATGATGAATTTAGAGATTTGTTAATCACTCACGAATGTATGATGGATCTCAACGAACGTCGTATGAAAGATCGCACAACTGCATTGTTCTTGGGTTCTGATCAATTTAAAGAAGAGCGTATCCGCTCTAATAAAGAATTTATTCCAAATATATTATATGATTTGGGTTTAGATATAACAGGAATAGTAGCTAAATTACTTTAATTACAGATACTTCTTTGTATTTACTCTTTTTATAAAGAGGCAGTGCGCGTGTGTGCGAAATAATTTTAAAAACAGAACAATTTTAGGCAGTTGAATGGAAATAGAAGGAGTTAATTTTCAACTTTTTCTATTTCAGCTTCTAAAATAAGGGCATCCTTTTGATATTCTCCTAAAAGAATTTGGGAAAGACCAATTTTTTTTCAATTAAAATCCAAGCCAGATGATATTGGGACCAACACATGCATGATTTTGGCGACGTGATAAATAGCGGATGGCGACACATTTCTATCAGTAACGTTTCAAATGCTATTTATTTCTACACTTGTGATCTTTAAAGTAGCAACCTGTTACTTTTTTACAGTTCTTTTTCGATAATTTTTCACACATAAACAAGCATTTATGTTTTTTCTGTTTTGGTACACGTCCCCACATGCAGTAGTTCGAAAGTATACTGCATTCAGTTTTATCGTCCCTCTTCTTGCAATTTTTCGCGCCTCTTTGTGATTTTTTCAGGTTGGTAAAGTCAAAATCACTTACATGAGATGCATCTTTTTCTTTTTCTTTTGGCTGATTGATATTGAGCACTAAAGGAGATAGATCAACGATAGATTGAACGTTTAGTTTCATTTCTTCTGCGTCTTTTTTTGATTTTTCTTCTTCTAGTTTGAGTTTTTCTTGCATTTGCTTAATGGCCCGTGCGCGCTGTTGTGCTGCGAATTTTTGTGCCTCTAATTGCAGTTTAAGTTGGGCATGCAGCTGAATTAATACTTTTTCTTTTTCTTTTAGAAGTTCGATATTATCTTTAATTACATTGTCATATTCTTTTTTATGTTTCACATCAAGTTCTTCATTTGCCTTTTGGAGCACACTTGCAAGTGAATTATTTATTTGTGTGGATTGAGCCGGCGTGGATATGCCTTGTGTAGGTGTCTGTGCTGATGTTGCTGGTGTAGAAGCTGCTTGTACTGATGGGGAAGACTGCGAGGAAGCAACTTGAGTAGGTGCAGCTTGTGTAGACGTGGCTTGTGTAGACGCGGCTTGCGTTGATGCTGCTTGAGCAGAGGCAAGTTGATAGGCTGCGGCAAGCGGTTGGATAGTGGTTGATTTTGCTTTAAAATCTATTTGGGGTAATGTCGTCGGCACAAACGGCACAAAAGGTGCTGCAGGTGCAATTGGCGGTAATATTGGCGCACTAATTAGTGGTGCACCTATCACTGGTGGGCCTATTAGTGGTGCCATTGTTGGTGTCACAATGGGTGGAAACGGAGGTACAATAACTGGGCTAGGTGTTGGAGGTGCAATATTAGGCGTTATTACTGGCGCAGCCATGGGGGTGGCAATGGGGGTTCCAGCGTTCGCAATAGTGAGTATTGACGCAAAATTCAGAACAAGAAGAGATAGTGCACATTTTAATAACATAGCTTTTTTCATAAAATTACCACGTTCGGATAATTTAACTATAGGGTAGCATGTATTAACAAAAAATTAATTTAGTGAAAATTAAAGACATTTTTTAATTGTTTTTAATAAAGTGTAACTTTGCGGAAAAGAAAGAAACTGATTGATTTTTTAAACTTATCTTGATTATTTTGTGGATATTTTGCTTTTTAATGATTATATCATTTATTATACTTATTTAATATTTTTAAAAGAATCGTAGAATGAAGATGAACTGTTTGCGCGAAATATTTGCATATTTGTGTTGTATTCTGACTTTATGTTTTTTTAGCATCGCAGTTAGTGCCATGGAAGGCCCTGGTCATGATGAAATTGGCAGCAGCAAGTGCAAATCAGTGTCTTTACATGAAAGAGATCCTAAACTGCCACCTCGGATCATAACATTAAGTGGTTTGCCTGGATCAGGGAAATCAACGTTGGCACGTGCACTCTTGGTTGTGTTTGAGCAATTGGGTTTGAAAGCAGCTTGGTATAATCAGGATGAATTTGGTGGAAGCCGTGATTTGTTTCAAGCAGCGCTTGCTGAAATGGATGGGTTTGATTTTGTGATTGTTGATAGAGGGAATCATGATGATAAAACAAGAGCATTGGCATATGATGTTCGCCGAGAATTTATGCAAAAGAGAGGCCTTATTTCTGATGTATCTTCTCATGATTTTTTAATTTCTTTTCCATTTGATGTAAGTGAAACATTAAGGGCGAGAGGTGTAACGAGAGCAGGACACCACACGTTAGCTGCTACTGATTTTGATAAAGTTGTTGATTTGTTTGCTGGTTTGCACAAACCTGTTGCACGAAATGAACCAGTTAGTCGTGCGCAAAGAGTTTGTCTTGAGGTTGATAGTACTGTTAGTGAGAATTTAGAAAGATGCCTTCACGTAATTTTGGGATCAAGTTTTAGAGAAACAATTACTGAATCCACCCTACATGAGGCTATTCATGTGTCAATGGCGTACGAAAATATAATTGAGGATATGAATATTCCTCATGCTGGATTTGATGGTTTGCCAAAAAAAGGACGCCCCTGTTCTATTGACATCAAAATTAAGAGTGAATGTTTAGGAGATATTCAAAATTTGTTTCAAAGACCAAGCACTTCAAACATAGAAGTGGCTGCAGCAAGTGAATTTGACTCTGCAGAAGAATCATCATTTCTCCCGGATAATGTTCTAGATAATAAAGATTTTCCATCTAAATTTTATTGCACTGTTAAAGATACGCATGGTGCCACAGATGTAAAGTGGTTTGTTGAGCATTGGTCGGCTGCAAAAGATTTATTTGGTCAAACTGTTAATTTATCGATACAACGCATTGTATGGGATACTAATGCAGTGGCTGCCATTCTTAATCTGCCAGAAGGCCTTGGGCGTTTTGTGAGCGCTGGTTCTGTTCCGTATATTACTTTAGCTGTTGCGCCAGGTGTGAAATCTCCGTATGTCTCGCAAATGATGCAGGTATACTCAACAAGTGCTGACATGCCGTGTCTTGATTTAAGTGTGCCTGTGATTTTGCAAGGTGTATTTGGTGCAGAATACCCAGTAATTGCAGAGAGACAACCGCATGCAAAAGCGGGTGGTAGAGGATACTCCCCAAGAGGACAAAATACTGCAGGTGGCAGAGGAAGAGGTAGATCTCATGATTCTGTTTATGTTGGTGGCAGAGGTGGTGCGCGAGGATATTCTGGTAGAGGAAGTGGCTCTAGCGATTTGAGAGCCGGCAAATCTGGTAAATAATGGTTTGGTTTAACTAAAGGAAATTAATAACCCCACTTGGGGATAAAAACGACACTGCGCATTCACAAATCAAAGCTCAAGAGAGCAAATGCTGTCATGGCGAACCCCGCAGGGGTGTGGCCATCCAGAAAAGCAGCCTGGATCACCACGGAAGCTAACGCTTCCTCGTGATGACGGAGTGGTGAATATATAGAATCTAATCCCAAATTGGGGTGCATAGGGTACAAAGTGCATGTTTTAAGTGCATGCACTCAGCCATTTAGTCTTAAAACGGTAACTTCATTCCACCTGGTAATGATAGGCCGCCCGTTAGTTTTGACATTTCTGATGACGCTTGGTTGTCAGCCTTTGATTTTGCATCGTGTACAGCTGCAACGATAAGGTCTTCAAGCATTTCAACTTCAGCTGGATCAACAAGGGACGGATCGATACTGATACGCTTTAGATCGCCTTTTCCGGTGACAACTGCTTTTACCATGCCGCCACCAGATGCACCTTCAACTTCAACTGAATCAAGTTGTTTTTGCATATCATCCATTTGTTTTTGTAATTTTTGGGCTTGTTGTAACATTTGGTTCATTCCGCGCATATACTATTCTCCGTTAGTGTTAAGGTTGAATTTGGAAATACTTTTAAGAAATCACTTAAAAATAGATCTTCTTTTGCTTGATTGATACGTATTGCTAACGCTTCTTTTTGATTGTCTGCAACAGTGCTGCCGGAAATATCCGATGTAATGTTAAGTGTCCAGTCTATCCCAGTGTGGTTTTTTAGTGCAGCACGCAGTTGGGAAGGTAATTGACCTAGCCTCGTCATATCCATATTCATATTGATTTCACCAATACGATAATTTGTGACGCGCACGTCATGTGTGAGGTGAGAGCTGAGGAGCAATTCCTGCTTCTTTTGAAAAAATTCGACAAGTGCTTCAAATGATTGTGGAAGATTGCTTGTATTTTTTTCTGGCTCAACTGTTTTGAGTTGATTCACTGTTACTGCAACAGAAGGCGAAGCTGCAGATGTTGGTGTTGATGGGGCAGAGGAGGGTGCTGCACCAGATGAATTTATGGGCGTACCACCGTGACTTCCACCTGACGTCATTGTTTCTACAATTTTATCAATAGATGGCAGAGTACTTAAGTGACAAAAACGTACCAGAACCATTTGGAAAGCTTGCTTTTGCAGCGGATTCTTTTGAATTTCTTCATACCCCTTTGAAAGCACTTGCCAAGCACGTGCGAGGGATGCAATACCTAGGTTGTCGAGAATTTCAATTCCGCGCTTAAGATCTTCCTTTGGCCATGTTGGATCGTCTTTCATCTTTGGTAGTGTTTTAAGGCACGTCAACCAATAGATTGTTTCCAACAGCTCTTGCATTAGCAGAAGTGGATCCGCACCGTCATGAAATAGTGTGTCGGTTAGCTCAAGCAAATCATGTGTTTTGCCCTCAAATAATGCTTTTATTAATGTAAATACATGCCCCCGATCGGTCGCACCTAACATTTGACGAACAAGATCTTCGGTAACACCTGCAACATTATTTGATAGTGATAATGCAATGGCTTGGTCAAGCAAAGAAAGTGCATCACGCATTGATCCGTCGCCAGCACGTGCAATGTGACCAAGTGCTTCGTTGGATGCCGTGATGCCCTCTTGGCGGCATAAATCAGCGATGTACGTTAAAACGGTTGCGGGTTCAATCCGCTTAAGATCAAAGCGCATACACCGCGATAAAATCGTATCAGGGATTTTGCGAATTTCAGTGGTTGCAAAAATGAATTTTACGTGCGCCGGGGGTTCTTCAAGTGTTTTAAGCAGTGCATTAAATGCACTTTTTGACAGCATGTGAACTTCGTCGATGATGAAGATCTTAAAGCGGCCTTTTACGGCTTTGTAGCGTGCTGATTCAACAATTTCGCGAACATCGTCAACACCTGTGCGACTGGCTGCGTCCATTTCAATAACGTCTAAGTGTCGATCTTCAGCAATATCTTTACATGAAGCACATACACCGCATGGATTGGGTGTAATTGGGCCATTGCCGTCTTCACCAATGCAGTTCAGCGCACGCGCGATAATACGGGCCGTTGTTGTTTTGCCGACTCCGCGAATACCATGGAGTAAGATTGCATGCGGAAGATGGTTTTGTTGAATGGCTTCAGTAAGGGTTGATTGTAGAAGATCTTGCCCAACCAAGTCGGCAAGTCGGGTAGGGCGATAACGCCTAGCAAGTACTGTGTACGCTTTTTGAGTCATTCGATTACCAATTCCATAAATGGTCGATTAATGCGTTAACCATCGGATTCTGCTGTGCTCATGTACGAGTGTACACTCCGCTCCTTAAACCTCAGTCGCCTATTACTCGACCATTTCTGAAACTGGTACCGTTTCATGGGCGTAGTAATTTTATGATCATTCAGTCCAAATTTCAGTGGAAGACCACGCATATAACCCACGCTTGCTTGCTTCGGCTGCTTTCTTCCGAACCTGACCGGATTCACAAATAGACATGTCTACTTGCAGATCTTCCAAACGTACTATAACAAACTCAATGCTGAGGCGCTATAAAAAAGCGTGGCTACTACACCACCCCTTAAATTGTCAGACTCGTGCTAGACACGAGGATCTCTGGGGTTGATGTGGCATATAGTTTTCAATTTAAGTCACTACGTCATGTGTTTGTCGTTGCGCCATTATAGATCCCAGGATCACGTCCGGGGATGACACGGGTTGGTTGTGGTTAAAAGCGTGAACTAATTTGTGTAGTGTTAGGGGATTTTTAAGCAATATTGGTTTTAATTAAAAACGATGCAATCATGGATTGTATCTTTCGCACTAATTGTATGAGGTGTTATATGTCACTATTGAAATTAGTATTGTTATGTATGACACGTTCTTTCCTCGTAGAATGTCTATCAGCCGCTGCCAAATCTGATTTAGATGAAATTACGTCTATTAAAAGCCAACATGCTACAGCGCAAATTTCAAATAGAGAAGCCTTTGACCAGTTCGATAAAGTTATTTGGGGAATTGATGTTGCAAAGAGTGGTGGTGATGGTCAAACGGAAGGAGCTGCAAAACAAAAGCGAGAGCCAGGCGTTTATGACTATATTAGCAGCCTCGATAAAGAATGTATGCCTATTGCCTTTCCACATGAAACGTCTTTTTCTCAAACGCCGGACGTATACCGTGATGATAATCACGTGTATATCACCGTCTTTTTTGGTCTTATGACTGATTTATGGGACAATGGTTTTTATGATCATTCAGGAATAGTGTTTGAACAATATGACCCAGGAAAAGATGCAATATCAACCTCGTACTATCACTTAAGAACACGTGATGATTGGACGCGTAGAGATATCACGCTGCATTCTGGGTATAGTAATCGTGACTATATTGTGATGAATGAGCCATGGAGCATGCTTGTTGAGCGTATGATTTGTCACCCGAAATACAAAAGTAATTTGGCGCATTATGAGCCCTATAAAACGTTTAAGCTGCCAAAATCAGAAAAAGCAGAAGCGACATTAGCTTGGCTAAATGAATTATGTGCAAACCCAAGGCACCCTTATTCCTTGTATGGAAAGAAACCAGCTCTTTTAGGGGGAGTGAAGGGGCGACATAATTGCGTTTCATTCGTAGCGGAAGTTTTGTGGCAATTTGGCATTTTTAAACCCCAGTATGATTTAAGGCATATTTTAAGTTATAAGGAAACATATCCAGTAGAGGCTTCTATGATTTATGCACCCGTTGATTGGATTGTCAGGGCATTGATGTTGTCACCAGAGACTGTTAAGCATTTAGTTGATAATGAAGATATGATAAACCCTGAGCATGTGTTTAAGCTGCATTCAGTAGCGAAATCACATACACGTAGATCTGAGCGACAAGGGTCATCGTATGTGGTTGTGAGTGATGATTTGAAATGGAATATTGTTAAGACAGTTTTGTCGAGTCACAATTATGTTCCGCCAATAAACATGAAAGCAGCAGAAAATGGAGAGTATCTAGGACAGTCATCCGGAGCCACAAGGGCACATAGTGGTAATAATTACGCAGAATTAGCAGGAAACGGTCCCCCTGCACCATGGTATAATCGTGCGGGAGTAAGTATTAGGGCTAATATTGCTAGGCTGCTTAGGTTAAGATGATGTGTCTAATGTGGTGCAGATGTATCCGTTTCTTTATTAATCACGCGTGCTTCGGTAACAAGCATGATAGGAATTCCATTGCGAATGGGGTAGGCGAGTCCTGCAACGTCACTGATAAGCTCTTGTGCTTTTTCATCATAAATAAGACGTGTACGCGTCACTGGACACACGAGAATTGAAAGAAGTGCTGGATCAGTTGGCATGTTATGACTCAATTATTATTCCATATTGTTGCATTCTAGGGTAGATTGTGGGCAACAACAAGTAGGAATAGTTTTATGGCAACTGTGATTTTTTCACTTGGCAGTAATATTGGTGATCGCGAGCATCATCTTGAGCAAGCCCGCGCTGGTTTGCAAGATTTCATGACTGATTTTAAGGTGTCACGCGTGATTGAAACGGCGCCGCAATATGTAACAGATCAACCGGTGTTTTTAAATCAAGTGGTTGTGGGGAATACTTATGTCGCTCCGACTGAGATTGTTGCGCTGACAAAATCCTTGCAGCAACAAATTGGCCGTACGAAAACGTATCAAAATGGCCCCCGTGAAATTGATATTGATATACTCTATTATGATGATTTTGTAATTAATACAGCTGACCTTGTAATCCCGCATCCTCGTATTGCAGAACGTTTATTTGTGTTGGAGCCTTTGTGTGAATTAGCACCTGACTGGGTTTGTCCTGTTACCCGTAAAAGTGTCCAGGTGATGTTGGATGAGTTGGTTCGGCAGGAAAATGGTTAGCCTTTACTTCACCCCACGCCAAATACGACGCATAGTCGCATAAAACAAACCTGTCATCAGCAGTAGATACAAAAACACTTTAACACCCAATTGCTTGCGTGCCTCCATTTCAGGTTCGGCTGCCCAGGCTAAAAATGTGACAACATCTTTTGACATTTGATCAACTGTTGCGACGGTTCCATCGCTGTATGTTACTTGTCCGTCACGAAGCGGTGGTGCCATTGAAATTTCGTGACCTGGGAAATAGGCGTTATAGTGACGGCCAGCGTCAATGGTTTTTCCTGCAGGTGGTTTTACATATCCTGTTAGTAATGCGTGTATATAGTCAGCTCCGCCAACACGTGCTTTCACAATTAAAGATAAGTCAGGTGGCAGCGATCCATTGTTTGCAGCGCGTGCTGCATTATCATTAGGGAAGGGGCCAGCCATCGGGTCTTTTGGTAATGCTGGGCGATCAAACATTTTGCCTTCCGCATTTGGGCCGTCTTGAACCATGCGTTCTGCAGCGAGTACTTTAATGGCTGCTTCTGAAAATCCAAGAGCATTTAAATTGCGATAAGAAACACGTTTAATACCATGGCAAGCTGCACAAACTTCTTTGTAAACTTGATAACCACGTTGTAGTTGATCACGTTTGAATACGCCA
>CAIOTO010000198.1 GCA_903861255.1 uncultured Alphaproteobacteria bacterium
AATACAACACCTACAGGCCACATGCCCGATTGAAAGGAATGACGCCAATGGAGTATATTAATAGCAACTATTCCGAGGGAACGTCTCTGTCTCAAACTATGTGAACCTACACAGTGTTTTTCTTGACATTTCTTCCAAAATTGGGTTAATTTCATTTATGGATTCAACCCCATTGAGTATTATATTTGCGTTTTGATTGGCAAAAACCTCGGCAATAGCACGGCCTATTCCGCTGGTTGACCCGGTAATCAGAACTGTCTTTTCTTTGAACATCGTGTTCTCCTGATAGTTATTTGAATATATTTAAGCAAACGCTTGCACAAATAGTATAGCGTAGTAAAGTTAATTTTTTAGAAATGGTTAAACTATTTTATGAAAAACAATGAAAAAAAAATAAAAACACCAATTCCTTTATCAATTTGGGCAATTGGGACAGCAAGCTGCTTGCTTAACATTTCCTCTGCCCTTGTTTTTTCATTATCCGGAATTTTTTTGCATGGCCAAGGCGTTGGCATTCAATGGATTTCAACACTTGAACATACTGTTGATGGTATTGCTTATATTATTAAAGTATTTTCTGGGATCATCAGTGACTATTTCAGGCGCCGTAAAACCATTATGGTTATTGGTTTTGGTATGGCTACATTTTCGCGTCCTATTTTGGCGTTTTCAGTGACATTTTTTGCTGTAGGTATGGCGTATGCGATTATTTTCTTTTCACGTGTACTCGAACGTATAGGCAATGGAATGCAATCAACGCCGCGCGATGCATTGGTTGCCGACCTTTCACCACAAGACATTAAAGGTGAGTGTTTTGGCCTTAGAACTGCCCTTACTAATGCTGGGTCGGTTATTGGCGGCGCCCTTGCTGTACTGCTTATGTGGTGGACGTCGAATAACTATGAACAAATCTTTTGGATGGCATGCATCCCACCGATGATAGCACTTGCTATATTAATAATTTTTGTAAAAGACTCAAAACTCAAGCCAGAGGAAATGGAAAACTCAACAAAACCAAAGCGACATCCTCTGCACTTAAGTGATATGCCACGCCTTGGAAAACCCTTTTGGTATCTTATGCTGATTGTAGCAATTTTTATGCTCGCGCGCGTTAGCGAATCATTGCTGGGTCTTCATGCAAATATAAACTTTGACCTTCCAAAACAGTGGGTACCTATGGTCGTTCTTACTTATAATGCAGCAAGTTCATTGACAGGATATCCAATTGGTCGCTTTTCTGACAGAATGCCCCGCCACTATATTCTGGCACTGGGTTGCTTATGTCTTGTTATTGCGGATATATTACTTGCTTTCGCACCTAATTTCACAGTTGCTATGATCGGCGTTGCAATTTGGGGCATTCAACGGGCCATTACAGAAAGTATGTTCTTAGCCTTGATTGCAGACTTTGTTCCAGCCGATTTACGCGGTACAGGTTTTGGTATTTTTTACTTATTTAGTGCAGGATCTATTTTCCTTGCTGGCTTTTTTGGCGGCATGCTTGCTGATTGTTTCTCACTTTCAACCATGTATATCGCCAGTGGATGTATTGCAAGTGCATCGCTTGGCTTGCTATTTTTTATCTATAAGATTGGTAAAATGAGAACAGCTACTGTTTAACAGCATTCCCCACCAATGATGATCGTGCTACACTGATCTACATTAATTTAATGGAAAATTGTAGCAATGACACACGACGTACTTGGTGAAAACTACCCTGAATGGGATTTAAGCGCACTTTATTCAGACGATAAAGACCCTGGTATTGCTCGCGATTGGGAGCAAGTTGAGCAAGAATCAATTGCGTTTCAAAAGCAATTCCAAGGAATGTTTAGCGGCACAAAGTGGTCAGCAAACGATCTACTGAATGCTATTACTCAGTACGAAGCTATTCAAGAACGTTTTGGTCGCCTTGCCAGCTATGCTGGTCTCAGGTATTACAAAAATATCAAAGACCAAGACATCCTTTTAATGTACCAACAAACACAAGAACGTCTCACCAATTTAGGTGGTCACTTTATTTTCTTTACGCTTGAGCTCAATCAAATACCAGACGCACGTCTTGAATCTGCATTTTTAGAATTACCAGCACTAGCACGGTACAGACCCTATTTTGACCAAGTTCGCGCATTCAAAGCACACCAATTAAGCCCAGACCTTGAGAAAATATTCCTCGAAAAATCACTCACATCTTCACGCGCACTCAATCGTTTATATGATGAGACACTTGCTGGCATGTCATTCTTAGTCGATGGCAATGCGCTATCATTATCAGGCGTGAGCGAACTCATGTCTGACAGCAACCCAACAAAGCGGCGCCAAGCAGCCATGGCACTCGCCGAAGGGTTATCCAGCAAAGGCTCATTGTTCGCCTTTATCACCAATACACTCGCTAAAGATAAAGAAATTGAAGACACTTGGCGCTCTTACGCATCGCCAATGCACGAACGTCATCTTGCTAATCAAGTTGAAGCCGATGTTGTTGATGCGCTTGTAGCAGCAGTCAAACAAGGCTACCCAAGACTTTCACATCGCTATTATGCACTTAAAGCAAAAATGATGGGTGTGCAATCCATTCAATATTGGGACCGTAACGCGCCACTACCAGATACAGATGATACAAAATTCACTTGGCTGCAGACGCGCAAAATTGTCATGGATGCATACAGTGAATTTAGTCCTGCGATTGCTGCGATTGCCGGTGATTTTTTTGATAAAAATTGGATTGATGTGCCGTCCACCGACGGCAAAACATCCGGCGCATTTTCACACCCAACAGTACCATCAGCACATCCATTTATATTGCTTAATTTTCACGGGAAAAAGCGCGATGTAATGACGCTTGCGCATGAGTTAGGTCATGGCGTTCACCAGGTTTTGGCTGCAAAGCAAGGCTGTTTGCTTGCTGACACACCCCTCACACTCGCTGAAACGGCTTCTGTTTTTGGTGAAATGCTCACGTTTCAAAGCCTACTTAAGCAGGCTAAAACACCTACCGAAAAGCGTCAAATGCTTGCTGGTAAAATTGAGGATATGCTCAACACTGTTGTACGCCAAGTAGCATTTTATTTATTTGAAGTTGCAATTCATAATGGCCGCAAAAATGGAGAGCTCTCACTTGATGCAATTAACGCCATTTGGCTGGATACTCAAAAAGAAGCCCTTGGTGACTCTGTACATATTGACCCGCTGGTTGGCACCTATTGGGCGTACATATCCCATTTTATCCATTCACCATTTTATGTTTATGCATATGCGTTCGGTGATTGCTTGGTGAATTCCCTGTTTGCTGTATATCAGCAAAACCCAGAAGGGTTCCAGGAAAAGTATATTGATTTACTTAAAGCTGGCGGAACAAAGCGCCATAAAGAATTGCTAGCCCCCTTTGGATTAGACGCTACAAATCCTGATTTTTGGACAAAAGGCCTGTCAATGATTGAGAGTTTGATTGATCAACTAGAAGATCTGATTAAATAAACAGCCACTTCCATTCAGTTGTGAGGCTGTCATTGCGAGCCCTGAGAGGGCGCGGCAATCTAAATTGTAAAAAACATAGATTACCACGGCGTAAAAACGCCTCGTAATGACGGTAGCTGGAGGTTATCTATAAAGTGCTATCGTTTGATCATAAATAATGGAGGCGGCAAACTGTTTTAAAACACGTGCTCTTCCGGCTTCCCCGTACACTTTCCGTTTTTCAGGATCACATATTAAGTTTGTTAATGCTTCCGTTAATGCAGCAACATCACGCGTTGCAACCAACAGGCCATTCACATTATCTTCAACAATGATCCGGCATCCTGGCATATCCGTTGTCACGAGTGGCAAGCCAACCGATGCAGCCTCAATTAGGGTTTTAGGAATTCCTTCACGATAGTAACTGGCAAGCACAGCAATGTGACTCTGCTGATAGATAGTCGCCATATCAGATTGATAACCCAGCCAATTAATGACACCTTCATCATGCCAAGCCTGTAAAGTATCCGCAGGGATAGCATCAGGATTTTGCATATCTGGCTCACCAACAATTTGCACAGAAATTGAATGACCTTGCTCACGAAGGGTACGAGCCGCCAACACTAATTCACCAACACCTTTTGACCACAATAAACGTGATGCATGAGTTATAACAATCGGGTTATCTGGCAATTCTACAGCAGAAGGTGAAAACTGTTCAGTATCCACCCCTGCCCCATAAATAAGGTGGACAGGTTTTTGCGCAAGTGATTCAAGCTCAGCTTGGTCTTCAGGATTTTGCACAATAATTTTGACACGAGGTGATCGCAGTAATACACGCATCATTATTCGTAGTGGTAACATCAACCAAGAACGCGACGCAAACACATGCCCCAAACCAGCAACAGCATTTACAATGCTTGGCACACCTGCAAGATGCGCAGCAATGGTTCCAAATAAAACGGGTTTAATCGCCACATGGTGAACACAATCTGGCTTCAGTTGCTTGTACAGTTTATAAATCCTCCAAACTGTCTTAATTCCATCAAAAGGATTCAAACTTTTTCGGTTGAAGGGAAGCGGGCGAAATGTCAAACCGGCATGAACAATTTTTTCTGATGAATCACCCTTTGGGCAAATCACATGTACATTAAAATCTTGTTGCTGCGCAGCAACTGCAAGTGGCAAGCGGTGTGTGCAAAAGTAACGATCATCTGCAACAAGATAGATGAGTTTTGGTCGTTGAGCGCGTGTCATAGATATGCATCTTTATATTGATAGTGCATTGTAACGATTGACATCAAAAATGCAAAGCCTTACTCAGCTGGTGAAACCTCTTTTTTTGTTTCAGGTTTCTTTTTTGATGCTGGATTTTCCTTTTGCTTTGTTGGCTTACTTGACTTCTTCACTTCTTCCTTCGGTTCTTCCGCTTTTGCTTCTTCCTTCGGTTCTTCCGCTTTTGCTTCTTCCTTCGGTTCCTCAGCCTTTGCTTCTTCCTTAGTTTCCTCAGCCTTTGCTTCTTCCTTAGGTTCTTCGGCCTTTGCTTCTTCCTTAGGTTCTTCGGCCTTTGCTTCTTCCTTAGGTTCT
>CAIOTO010000199.1 GCA_903861255.1 uncultured Alphaproteobacteria bacterium
TGGAAACATTGTTTCCAATACATGCCAATCTTCATTGAGTCCTGCATTAATCATTACAAAATCACTATATATTTAATTTTATATTTATCAGATTAACATAATTGACTCCACCTAGCCAACTCTTAGGTTAGCGCTTATGGACACCATCCCCATCCCGGTACGTCTCTCTCGCGACACGGCGATCAACACGCAGATATTGAAATGCCCGAATCACGCGCCACGGCATAGCCTCGGCGTCGCCGGGAGTTCCGGGCAATACACAAAGGGAAATGCGATCACACTATGCGTGACGTTTATCTTGCAGCTTTTGCTTCATTAAAAATTTGCTTAAGCTCAGCAAAGGATATTGTCTGAATGGGGGTGATCTTTTTGTTTTCATCCATTTTCGCTTTCATTGCGATTATAGAATCGACAATTTTATTTAGCTTTTCATCCAATAATATGATGTTTTCTTGTAAAACGCTTATTATTTGATTTCTGGCATAATATGTATGTGCTTCAGGTCTAACTCCGTAACCACGACCCGAACCTGCATATTGAAAAGTTTCTTTTTCCATTTTATCAAGTGGTTCATGTGGAAGGGTATTTACAACAGTTCTGTCAACGTTTTCTGCAGAAAAACCAACACTTATCAAGGTTATTGAGCAGATAATTAGTGATAATAATTTTATTTTCATAAAAACTTCCTTTTAAAAATATTTTAAATCTATTTGGCTGTTAACAGACCTTTTAATTTGGCTAATTCTATCGGCTGAATTGGCGTGCGAGTCTTATCTGCCTCTATTTCTTGTTGCATCACGATTAGTGAGTCTGATAACAAATCTATTTTTTTGCTTAATATTCTGATTTTATCACGTAAGTATTCAATAACATCATTTCGCGCATTATATGTGTATACTGGCTGTTTGTGGCCTGCTTCTATTTTGTCTTTAAAAGCATCACTGGGATTGTTTTTTAAAGCAGTCACATCCCCATTCGCAATATCAACATCCGCAGATGCTCCTCTCGCTGGTGTGGCAGAGGATGAACTAGCACTTGAGCCTGCTGGAGATCCAAAAAGATTTCGAGCAACAGGGTCAGCTGACGAGAATGGTAACAAGGATGACGCACCCCCAAATCCTAAAACCGCAAGTGGCACTACATTAGAACGCGGAGTCGCTGGTAACCCCATCAAACGATTGTTCATCGCAAACCCAACATCACTCAACACCATCGCACCCGTAATCATCATCAATAATTTTATATTCATAACCAATCCTTTTTGTATATCAACCTTATATGAATAATAATAAATAATAAGTATTAAAAAATGGTAAACATATAAATAAAAATATTTTTATCTTGCATAGATTGCTTAGCTACCGACCCAAAAATTGCCATCCCTACGGCCTACGCATTAAACAATTTTCAGGAAATTTGCTGAATGAATTGTTATACATTTCCCTACAAAATGTGCCTGCCTAATCCTAAAATAAGAACTCCTCCCAAGCATTCCCATTGACAAACAGCCTCTTTTTTAGGCACACTATAGTCTGCGCTCAATTAATAGTTTATAAACCATTTGCAGTCTTAATATATAAGTTGGATACATTTTCGGAGTTTAACGTTGCGACAACATTCACACTTAAAACGCCATTCACATTTAGTCAGCTTGTTTTTCATGATGACAGCGTGTGTTATTTCGGTTCGTGAATATCGTAAAGAACATACTTTTCTTGAAAAAGTAAGCCATGATGACATGATGCAAGCTGATGGATCGGCAATAAGTGGTTTTGTGCCTGATGTTAGCAGCCCGTTAAGTCTGGATACTGAGGGCCGAGTCACATTAACTGCCGAAACAGCTCCGGTGAATCCAGCGACCCCCACACAACCGCAAATGCGCACACTCCAGCTCAGCAAAGGCGATACATTACAATCCCTTCTAACGGAAGCAGGCGCATCAAAAGAAGACATCGACCAAATTATAGCTACCGTTCAATCAAAATATAATCTACGCCGCATGAAAACAGGGCAAGCATTTATTGTCACAACTCAAAATGCAACGGAATCACAACCATTCCAACTCAAAAACATTGAATTCAATATCAGCGATAAATCTGTTTTGACTGTTGTCAGAACGGCTCAAGGTACCTACGAAGCAAAAGTTGAATCACTGACCCTTAAGCCTGTTTTAAGACGCATCGATGGACGGATTCAGTCCAGCTTCTATTCAACTGCGCTCAGACAAGGTGTCCCTAAAAATATCGTACAAGAAGCCATTGCTAGTTTGACATATGTTATGAACTTTCAGCATGGCATTAAAAAAGGCGATGAATTTCAAATCCTATTTGAAGAAAAGCACGACCGGCACGGAAAAGTCGTTAAAACGGGCAACCTTCGCTATGTATCCTTTACTGCTGGAAAAACGCAACATCGCATCTATCGTCACACAAACAATGGCCAAGTCAGTTATTATGATGACAAAGGACGCAGCATCGTAAAGGGATTACTACAAACACCACTTGATGCCAGTAAAATGCGTATTACGTCCGGTTATGGCATGCGTTTACACCCCATTAATGGCTATAACAAATATCACAAAGGTGTTGATTTGGGCGCACCAACGGGCACAGCAATTAAGGCTGCCGGTGATGGTGTTATCATTAAATACGGTTATTATGGTGAATATGGTAATTTCGTGAAAATCAGACATAGTAACGGCTATGAAACAGCCTATGGACACTTAAGCCGCTATGAAAAAGGCCTTTCTGTCGGCAGCCGCGTTTCACAAAACCAAGTGATAGGTTATGTGGGATCGACTGGATCTGCAACTGGGCCGCACCTTCACTATGAAGTCATTTATAAGGGTTCAAATATTAATCCAATGTCTGTTAAAAAAATGCCAAGCGTGCAACTTGTTGGTAAAGATTTACAAAAATTCAATAAAGCAAAAAGTGAAATCGATACGCATTTAGTGGCATTAGCGCAACCCAATACCATTGCTTATTTACCTGACAATATGACTGACTCAACGCAGCAGCCAGTTGTTGGGTAGAAGTCTGCAGCAACTTCGCACTATCAAGGATTGAATTTTCATTGTCATCCTCGCGCAGGCGGGGATCCAGGGCACTGCAAACCAAACCACATTAAAAGGCTTTCGCCTTCCTTCTTTCTGGATTCCCGCCTGCGCGGGAATGACAAGTACAAAACAACACAAAACAACACAAGGAAACATCGTGGAAACATTTATTGAATTTGTACGCAACTGGGGCTATTGGGCCGTTTTCTTAGGCTCTCTTGTTGAAGGCGAATCTGTCATACTAACCGCCAGCGCCATGGCACGCCTTGGCCATCTATCAATCTACAAAGTTGGCATTATTGCTTTTACAGGCACATTAATTGCGGATCAAGTTCTTTATCTTGTTGGTTGGTATTATGGTGATGCGCTTTTTTTCCGCTTTCCATCCTTAAAAAAGAAATCTGCACGAACGTTTGAATTACTACATAAATATGATACTTTGTTTATTATTTCTTGCCGTTTTATCTATGGTATTCGCGTCACAAGTTCTATTATTATTGGGGCAGCAGGCGTTAAACCATGGCGTTTTATCCCGCTTAATTTTCTATCGGCAGCAATATGGGCGGTAATTAGCTGCACAGCTGGGTATCTATTAGGATATGTCGTATTAGAAGCTTTTGAGCATTTTGATACCATACAAAAATATTTTATCGGTGGTGTTTTAGGCTTGGCAACCCTGATTTTTGCAGTCGTAAAAATTAGACATTATTTAAAATGTCGCAAGGCAGATCCTCAATCCTAGTCATGCTATACCACTCGCGCACCTGTTTTTGAAATTGTGCAGATTTTACTAAATGATTCGTCTGTCCCATGCATAGCGCCTACAATGGCGTCCCGCACGAGGTGCGCCGCGTCAATTGATTCTGTAATGGCAAAGCATGTTGGTCCCGAACCTGAAATGCCAAAAGCAAGTGCGCCTGCTTTCATTGCCGCCTCGCGGCCTTCATCAAAATGCGGAATAAGCGTTGCACGATAGGGTTCGATCAACACATCATGCATCTGCTGTGCTGCGAGCTTGCTATCTTTTATATGCGACGCATGTATAAAACATGCCAGTTTTTGCCAATAGATAATAGAGCCCGTTCGCGGCAAACTATGCGGCAGAATGGCTCGTGCATTTTCCGTAGGAACTTCAATGCCCGGGTGATACAGCACGAGAAACCAATCTTCAAAAAATGGTAATGAGACGCACGTGGCCGTGTCCGACATAATCAATTGCAAACCACCAAATAGGCACGGAGCGACGTTGTCGTAGTGAATTGATCCACTGACGGCGCCTTCCATTTCACCTGCAAAAAGAAGCAATTCTTTATCGCTAAAGGGGTGACCATAAAAGTGATTTAAGGCGACAAGTGCAGCAGAGACTGAAGCCGAGCTTGACCCAAGACCACTTCCAATGGGCATGCGTTTTTCAAGCGTGAGTGTGAATTTTTTGTGAGGTGCGCCCCGCTCTGACAGCTGTTTGTGGAAAAGATGTGAACATTTTACGACAAGATTATCGATAGGATTTGTAGGCAATTTATGGGCAAAAGACCCAGTTATATGCATTGTTGTCTCAAGCGCAGGTTCAATAGTAACCACATCCCCAAAGAGTGATCCTTCGATATCGGACAATGCCACACCAAGCGAGTCAAACCCCACACTGAAATTTGCAATGGTTGCTGGCGCGAAGATGCTGATTTTCATAAGGCTTCCTTGTTTGTACTACCCCCTGTCATTCCCGCGTAGGCGGGAATCTAGGTCTTTTTAGTCCCTAATTCAAAAATAAGACTTTTTTACTCTTTCATGGATCCCCGCCTGCGCGGGAATGACAAGAATCACTATTCTTATCAATTAAACTCAACCGTCCGTAATATATCCGCAAAAAGTCCTGCCGCCGTCACTTCCACCCCTGCCCCATAGCCACGCACCACAAGTGGAATTGGACTGTATCGTTTTGTCGTAAACGCAAAGGCATTTTCGCCGCCCTTTATTGCATACAGCGGATGATCCGCACCAACTGCACGCATACCAACACGGCACACACCATTTGTAATAGCACCAACAAAACGCAGCACTTTCCCTTCTGTTTTTAGTAAAGCCATTTTCTCAGAGAAATAAGAATCAACCATTTTTAAATTATTTATAAAATCGGGGACATTTCCGGTGCTATCAAAGGATGCAGGAAACAAAGGTTCAATCACAACATCAGTCAACTCAACGTGCAACCCAGCCTCACGTGCTACAATCAAAACTTTACGTGCAACATCCATGCCGTTTAGATCGTCTCGTGGATCAGGTTCGGTAAATTTTTTATTGCATGCCAGCTGAACCGCCTCTGAAAAAGACATTCCATCATCTAGTAGGCCGCAAATAAGCGACATCGATCCTGACATAATCCCAGAGAAGTCAACCAACTTATCACCGCTTTTAAGCAGCCCTTTAAGGGTATCAATAACTGGAAGGCCGGCACCCACATTCGTTTCGTACAAAAAACGTCGTTTATAATGATCAGCAACGGCGCGCAATTGCGTGTGATAATTCATCGACCCACTATTTGCTTTTTTATTTGCAGTGACAACATGCAACCCAGACTTAAATACATCAACATAGGATTGTCCTATAGCCTCGGAAGTTGTGCAATCAACAAAAATACCATTCAGTGGTTTTGTCCGATTCGCATGATCTATCATAGCTGACACTTCGCTTACCTGATTAGATGCATTTAAATCATCACGCCAATGTGAAAGATCAACACCGTTTTCAGCGCAGATCATTTTGCTTGAATTTGCAATACAACACACATTGATCTCAATTCCTTCTTCGTGTAATGTTTTGCGCTGTTGGGCAATCTGATCAACTAATTCTGACCCAACCGAGCCAACACCACAGATATACACATCAATCGATTGAGTGCTTTTAAAGAATGATCGATGTACGGATTGCATCGCGCGCGTACTTTGGTCACCGTTAATAACAGCCGATATACAGCGTTCTGATGAACCTTGCGCAATGGCGGATATGTTAATGCTGGCCGCAGAGAGCGCTTGAAAAAACTTACCCGCAACACCGCAATGCGATCGCATTTGATCACCAACAACGCAAATAACGGATTGGTTCGAAATAATTTCAATGGCATCAATCAACTTTGCTTTACATTCCAAATCAAACTCAGTTGCAAGTGCTTCTTGAACAACAGCAGCATCTTTATCGGGCACACAAAAGCAAATTGAATATTCCGAACTTGATTGACTAATAAGCGCAATTGATACACCGCATTTTGAAACCACACCAAAAATACGTGCAGCAATCCCTGACATTCCCTTCATACCTGCGCCAGAAACGTTTATCAACGCAACGTTGTTCATTGCTGAAACAGCGCGAATCAAGTAATCATCTTCTTGAGCTTGGTTTGAAATGCACGTGCCTGGATACGTTGGGTTAAATGTATTTTTGATATAAAGCGGAATGTTGCGTTCAGCTAAGGCTGATGTCGTTTTGGGATGCAATACTGTGGCGCCGTAAAAGGCAAGCTCCATCGCCTCGCCATAACTCATGTTTTTAATCAGCATTGCATCGCGAATTTTATTGGGGTCAGATGTGTATATACCATCAACATCTGTCCATATTTCGCAGCGCTCTGCATTAAGGCCGACCGCCATTAGACTGCCTGAAAAGTCTGATCCGTTGCGCCCCAGAAGACTTAGTGTACCATCCATATCGGATGCGATGAAACCTGACATTAAAATGCAATCATGCGGCGTATCACGAATGACTTTGAATCTAGTGTCGAGTTCTTCCATAACAGGGACGCCTTCATCAAGCGCACCTTTTGTTTTGATAAAATCAGCCGCATCAATGAACAGCGTATTAATACCTTCGCATCGCAGCAATTCTGAAAAAATACGCGCAGATAAACGTTCACCAAAGCTTAAAATCTGGCAATAAACCTTAGTTGGGCATTCGTTAATCAGCTGGACGCCTTGCAATAGTGCACTATATTTCTGGCAAATATCGTTTAGAAATTGATTGAGTTCATTTTTGGCAAGTGTTGCTTTGCTAACTGCAAGTTCGTCAATAATCGCATGATGAACAAGAGCCACAGCATCCACCAATGCATTGATATCTGCACCTTTTTGAGCTGCCTTAATACTGGCATCCAATTTATTTGTAATACCCGATACGGCTGACAACACAACACCAATGCGGTTGTGCTCCGTTCGGTCACGTACAATCTTTAAGCATTCCAATAAGCGTTTGGCCGAGCCAACGGATGTGCCACCAAATTTTAGTACGTGCATGTGATCTCCAGAATTTAATATGGTATTATATGATCACATGCAATTCTGTTTAATTTCAAGCCTTCTTCAAAGTTAAGTATTTTTCCTAAGGTGTAGATTCAACATTTTATTTGGAAGATTCAAAAACCTCTTTGGTTTTTGCCAAGTCAAAATAAACACATGTCTCAGCATTAATTAAATATTGGAGTGGATGATAGCCTTCTGGTACTTTTCCTTCGATACGACCTTGTTCTCTAAGGCCTTTCAGATGAGGCATTATGGCGCGAACATAAAGTCCGGGATGCCTTTCATTTGCATATGTTACGAGGCTATTTCCAATTTCCAACAAGGTTTTAGGGCCAGTTTTAAATAGTTCACCAAAGCCATAATACAAACCATCTTCAGCATTAACACAGAAAAGATTTTCACCCTGCCCAGCACCTCCTACCCCAGCTACGTTTGGTAGATAAAGCACACCGCCTTCTACAGTTTTGCAAGGCAATGTTCCATTTTGAGGGGAGTCAGAGAAACAAGATAAATAACAGAATAATTTTCCTTGCACATTTCCAAGTTCTTCAAAAGTAGTCAATTCCTTACGTAAATCTAGTGACACACCTTTTATTGTGTATGGTCTACCCAACATTTGGTGAAGGTACAGCTGATTATTTTCTACGTAATCTACGATTATGTTATATATTCCAGCGGACATCAAAGGAAGAAAGAAAGATTCATCAGCTTCTTCAAATTTATTAATAATACCATCGATACCAAAAGGAATTAAGGCAGTCCACTGAGTAATGAGCTGCGCAGTTGCACATTCAAAAGATGACATTGATTCAGGTGTTATTAAATCATTGATAGCGTGCGATAATGGAATGCCTCTTTTTTTTACCAAAAAAGTTCGCTGAAGAATCATACGGGCATCCCAGCAATCAGATCTAGTTCCCGTGATCTCAGAAAAAGTAACATTTGCATTTATTTTTTCATAAGTAGACAAAACTGTTTGCGCATAAAAACGGTTAAATGCGACTTGATCAGAAAAATCTGCAGCGTATAAATTTCCGATCAAACTTAATGCACTAATAATTAATTTAATTTTCATAAAAATATTCCAAACTTATAAACACAATAATAAACAATATCTATTTATACACCAATTATTTTTAAGTGCAACAACGAAGTAAAAAATCATTATGATAATTTCTTGCATTTCAGAAAAAATCGATTTATTGTTTAAAGAAATTAATTTGGGGGTTTTTTTATGATAAAATTTTTAACCATTGCAGCTTTTTTATTTACAAGCCATTTGTTATCTTATGCTGCTACAGATATGGAAGACA
>CAIOTO010000200.1 GCA_903861255.1 uncultured Alphaproteobacteria bacterium
CCTTATTAAATCTTTGGTGCGGACGAAGGGACTTGAACCCCCACAACTCTAGTTACCAGAACCTAAATCTGGCGTGTCTACCAGTTTCACCACGTCCGCATAAATCAGTAAATTACATTAGTAATAACAAAAGTTTGTGACACAAGCAATAAAAACTCACCACCAAAAGAAATTTTATTGAAAAAAAGAAAAACTATTGACATAAAAACACGATATGGATAGCCTTGTACTATGCTTGGATAAATAATTTTCCCAAGTGTTTTTTAACCTTATATTTTGGAGTTACCAAAAAATGACTAAAGCTCTTTTAGCACTATTAATGATCGCATCAGTTTCAGCAACTTTCGCTGGTGACAATACAACAACAGAGAAAAAAGACGAAGCTGCTACTACTACTACTTCTTCTGCTGGTAACTAATAGCTAATATCACGCACGTGATATTTTTTAAAGCTTAGAGAAAAAGGCCCCTTTTTAGGGGTCTTTTTTATATCCACTTTCATGTCATTCGTACTTTTCTCATCAAAAAAACAATTACAAATCCAGGTCAACTTTTATATTTTTAAATTGACATGATTGCATTTTACGAACGACAATATTAGCGGGAGTATTTTAATAATGATCTCATTAATTGATGTGGATAAATCTACTTATAATTATGATCGTATGCATTACCTCGTCCTATGGTATGGATCAAGTTGACCAATGCTCTCATGACACCCCTGCGCCCATCGAAACGCTCAGAGTAATAATACCAGCCGCCGATGTTTCTGAAAAAAGTCAATCCACACAAAATGCCATTTCCACTAAACTACCCTGGCCAATATCGCCCTTCACACCGATCAATATTAAACGTTCGCATTTTTCAACAAACCTTTCAGATCTAAAAAAGGAAGAGAATCCTTTAGATCCAAAGAAAACAGGGCTTGAGGAAAGAATATACGAACTCTATTTTACTGAATATCTTTCAGAACAAACAAAAAAGGAATTCAAGAAAAATAATCAAAAGGATCCAAATAAATACAAATTACACGTTCTTTTTTCTGCTCAAAATTCAAAAACATTATCTGGCTTAGAACATTATTTATCTCGAATGCGCCGCTTTCGTTTTCTTGAGCCCCAACATATTCGTTTCGCGATCGTTGAAAATTTTATCTACCACGCAACAACATCGCAAAAAGCGGCTGCACTTAATGCATTAGAATCGATTTTTGCTTACTTAGATGAAAAGAGAGCTGATAGATACTCTATCGAGGCAAAAGCAGTTCCTATTATCAATACAGTTTTCCAATTATTTAAAATACCTGACATTATGGACATTGATCCAACAAACACATTAAAATATTTATTAAATAAAAATCACAACTTTAGTCTTACTGTTATTCAATTTGAAGCAATAAAAGAATTTTGTACGAACCAACATCGCCAGCACAAAAGCATGATTGGATCTCGCGATATTCTAAATCATCTATTATCATTTTTAGAACCCTATCTTTGCCAAATGTATTCTTTGCATTTCTTTTCAACAAAAGAAATAATGCTGCCCATCTTGGAAAATTTCCTATCTCTTATGGATAACGCACACAAAGATGACATCGTTTTTACTGTTATTCAAATTTTCAAGCATCTTCAAGAAAAACGCCCACTTCCTGGCGAAATACGACCAAAGATAATAAATGCGCAAACTATAAAACAAGCCGAAGCAATTATCAAATTAACCACAGATCTATTTGACATCCCTAATATGAAAGAGTTTGGCTTATCGAATCTATTTATCGACTTACATTACACCAACATCAATGTCGATATGACAGTCTTTTTATTGGGAATGGTGAAGGAATTTATCACGCTTCGCCACAATGAAGCCGAAGCAATCCGTCAAAGATTTGATATCACTCACTGCAGAAACATGCTTCTGACTGTTACTCAACATATGAAGCAAGAGTATTTCTTTAAAGGAAAAATAGTAAACAGCAAGCTTACACGAGAATATTGCGAGGAATTGCTTGCAAAATTAGAGACACTCAGTAGTGAAATACAAATAAGCTTATGGAGTCTGTTTCCACAGCCAATTCATTCTAGTTGCTCCCCGTCTGGTGCAGAATCATTTAATAACACGAATGATTTAGGGCGTGATACACCGCTCCCTTTTGCTCTCGATTGCGCAATAAAGGACACACCTCCTGGGCTTACTGCAGAACAAGCCATTCGGATTCAAAGGGCAAATTTAGTTGCACGAGGCATGGTCGCGGAGGACACACCTATGCCGCATGCTCTGTTTTCTGCAAAGTCCGCAAAGCCCGTCTACAAATCCGAGCCGTCTCTGGGGTTAAGGATTGAGCCGTCCACCTATCACACACCGTCCGCACCCAGTTCGCTTGGCTCTTGCTTGCGTCGTTCAGCCAATTTGCAACAGAATCTTGCAGATATTTCTGAGATGTAGACTTTAGTGGATCAAGTAAAGGTAAACCCAACTCAGGATCCGTTTTCAAGCGCGGGATATGCCCGCACCACACACCGCGAGGACGTGTAATCTCAACGGCAAAACGCTGAACCAACACAGACGAATCAGAAATCCATGGTTGCAGCAACATTAACCCTTCATCTAGTGACTCAGCTATCGCAGGACGAATCGCAAGCCAAGCCCATTCTCGTACACCAAAATGCGGATCATCTGCTAAAGGCTTAACGTGCGTAAGTTGATCTGACAATGACAAAGGCTGCAACGCCAACAAATACGCCGCAATCCCCCGAATCGTATCGCTTTTATGCGCGCGCATCATATCAAAACAATCAAACCCAACCTGATCATGAATCACCATGGCTGCGTGCAACATACGTTTTGTAATACCAAGTGTATTGTCGATTTGCAAAGTATGCGTATTGAAAGCTGTTTGCAGCAGCACGTTAAAATCAACAGCAAGACCGTCCATTAGATTTTGTGTTTCAATCAGCCCTTGGCTGAGAAGAGCGATGCGTTCGGGATTTGGTTTTTGCGACATGAATATTTTTATGGATATTTTGATTAATTATGACTATATATAAAATACATATTTCTCAAAAGAAATTATATTATGTTGAATTTATGTAAATTTTTAATGCTAAGCGCTATTTGTGCTACACCACTTTTTGCTATGGAAGCACAACAAGAAGCCGAAATGCTAGAGCTACCAGAGGGCAATACGTCCCTCCTTTCTCCATGCGCATCCACTTCGCATCATGTCGCACCAAACAGGGAAGAATTGCTCGAGAAGCTAAAATATGTGGGTCCTATTTTGCAAAGCAGAATTGATTATAACAATCAAGTTTTGCCATTAATGAAAGAAATTAAAAGATTGGAAAAGGGAAGAGCTGATAAGAAAGAAAAAGTTGAAAAAACACACAAGAATGCAAGTTCTATTAAAGAACGACTTCAGTTAACTATTGCAAGAAACGAACTAACCTCTTTACAAAGGCAGATAGATGAGAATTTGGCCAAACTCCACGAAATTACGGATTTTGATTTTGATGCATCACAGCTTAATTGTTTTATATACTTCAAGGAAACAGATCAAAAAACAAATTTAACGGCGCAGCAATTGTATGAACACATTCAAAGTCCATCTCATGATGAAAATTCTTTAGATGCTATAAACAACCTATATGCATATCTATCTACGGCTACTCATTTAAATAGAGCAAAAACAATGACTGAAGAAGAATCTTTGCTTATGCAACGCAATGGGGGCTCAGCAGTAAGAGAAGGACAAACATTAAGATTAGCAGGATTTGCCCAAAGAACAAACGATTCGCAAAAGGAATTTAGAGATCGTGCTTATCATAAAATGATTCTCGATTTACTAAGGCCGCATTGTTCTGAACGATCAAAAATGTTTCATTCCTTTTTCACCAGAAAAGATAATGGCTCAATAGATATTGGCTGTCAAAATCACTTAGAAAAATGCAAGAAAATTTTCGGCACAATATTTAATATAAATCACACCACAGAAAAACAAAACAATGATATGGCAAGGGAGAAAGCCTTTCAAGAAACACAAATTTTCTTAGATGAAGCTGTAAGGATTCAAGAATCTAGAAAACAGGTTATTAATTCTTCTTGTGATACAATTAACCAAGTATTTTCTGGAAATAAAGTGCACGAGATGCTTTCTAATCACGTTATTTTTAGGACATGTTATTTACAAACCTCTGATATATTTTTGATAGTGCAATCTATTTGCAGCCAAACTCTTACTAGCTTGTCGGCCTTACTGTGCCAATATGATGCCATTTTAACTATCGTATCTTGCACAAAAAAACCAGCATTCCTTTCAGTTTGCCAGGAAATATTAGCGCAGCCATATTATGACCCAGGAAGCAACTTCGATTCGTATGATGATGGACTAACCATTGAAGAAAAACTAGCAAAGCTCTCTATACACGAAGAGGAATCAACCAAAGCTTCAGCAGAAGAGGATGCAGAGGAGAAAATAGATCAAAAAGCCAGCGGTTCGTCAAAAACGAAAACTGGTGGGAAGAAAAAAGGGAAAAAGAAAAAGAAGAAAAAAAGGGCTCCAGCAGCTGCATATGAACATGATGAAGAAAGCTCTGACGATGAAGAAGCTGAAAGCTCAGCTAACGATATACAAACTGGTCTTTCCGCAACAGTCCCAACGGCTTTAGAGACAAGCCTTTCTGAGACAACCTTATCTTCAAGCAGCGTTGTTTATTTAGAACCGACCGCAGGTGCATCAAGAGGGACAAACAAAGTCCTTCCGGACGCCATAAAACAACCATACCAACATGGGAAAGGAAAAAAAAGTGCAGTTGTCGAAACAACGACGACCCATCAACCACCATTTGTTCAGCCTGCAATGAAAAAAGCCGTTCAAACAACTGCATCGACACCGATCACACCTTGGATGATTGATTTGATGAGAGCTCATGAATATAATTTTAAAGACACAATTAAGTCAATCTATTATGGTCTTGCAGATATGGGACTTAAACCAGATTTCATGACTCGGAATGAAAAATTTGTGCTTGGCTTTATGTCGCCACTAACAAATCAACCTTTTGCAATAACCGAAGATATCCCGCACGGCGCACAACTAAGAAAAGGTCAAGCCGCAGGCTGGATTAAAAAAATAAAATACAGCCTGAGAGAGCACGGTGTCATTCCAACAGGTTGTTAATGAACAACCACCTCTACCGTCATTGCGAGGAGGCTTGCCTCCGCGGCAATCTCAGGGTGTTACACGACAATGACGAAGAGAGGGGGGGCAAACACTTCGCCTTTATCATGCGAACGCTGACGTTCATTTCGAACCAAAATAACACGTTTGCAATCACCCCGCAAATACCCTATCATTACAGTCAACATTCTTAAAAAAAACAATCATGAAAAACCTTACCCGCCGCGGACTTATGCTCATCCTGTCATCACCATCGGGTGCTGGCAAAACAACAATTGTGAATGCTCTTCTAAACAGTGAAACGCATCTAAAGACATCCATATCGGTAACGACACGAGAAAAACGGCCCAACGAAGTCGACGGCCGCGACTATTACTTTGTAACCCCCGAAGAATTTCAACGACGCATCGATGCTGAAGAATTCTTTGAATACGCCGAAGTCTTTGAAAACCATTATGGCACACCAAAGCAATTTGTTATGGATACGTTGAGCAGCGGCCATGACGTTGTGTTTGATATTGATTGGCAAGGCACACAGCAAATCAGTCAAGCCGCGCGCGACGATCTCGTCACAATTTTTATTCTTCCACCCTCGCTTGCAGAGCTTGAAACACGCCTTCGTACACGCAATCAAGACTCAGCTGAAATTATTAGCCATCGCATGCGCGAAGCAAGTGCCGAGCTTAGCCATTGGCCAGAGTATAATTATGTCGTTACAAACCATGATATTAACGACAGTGTAGCAACAGTTAGGTCGATCCTGCACGCTGAACGTCATCGCCGGAAACGACAGGTTGGCCTTGCGGATTTTGTAAACCATATGCGACATCCGGTGTAGGGCAATACGGGTTTAGTTTTCTTTTACCCCGCTTCCTCTAATCGTTATCCCCTCCACATCTAGTTTTCTTCGTGCGTGACACGAGGATCCATGTGCTTATGTGAAAAAAAATGTGTACCCTACAATCAAGTCGCAGGGAAACTAATGGAATGATATAATTTGCATCTTTTTTTAATTA
>CAIOTO010000201.1 GCA_903861255.1 uncultured Alphaproteobacteria bacterium
CCATGTCAAGAGCTGGTAAGGTTCTGCGCGTTGCTTCGAATTAAACCACATACTCCACCGCTTGTGCGGGTCCCCGTCAATTCCTTTGAGTTTTAATCTTGCGACCGTACTCCCCAGGCGGAATACTTAATGCGTTAGCTGCGACACTGACCTTTAACGGCCAACATCTAGTATTCATCGTTTACAGCGTGGACTACCAGGGTATCTAATCCTGTTTGCTCCCCACGCTTTCGAGCCTTAGCGTCAGGTAATAGCCAGAAGATCGCCTTCGCCACTGGTGTTCTTGTGTATATCTACGAATTTCACCTCTACACACACAATTCCATCTTCCCCTCTATACCTCAAGCTCTGCCGTATTCAATGCCGTCCCCAGGTTAAGCCCAGGACTTTCACATCAAACGTACAAAGCCGCCTACGCTCCCTTTACGCCCAGTCATTCCGAACAACGCTAGCACCCTTCGTATTACCGCGGCTGCTGGCACGAAGTTAGCCGGTGCTTATTCATCAGGTACCGTCATTATCGTCCCTGATAAAAGAGCTTTACAACCCGAAGGCCTTCATCACTCACGCGGCATTGCTGGATCAGGGTTTCCCCCATTGTCCAATATTCCCCACTGCTGCCTCCCGTAGGAGTCTGGGCCGTGTCTCAGTCCCAGTGTGGCTGATCATCCTCTCAAACCAGCTAATGATCATCGGCTTGGTCAGCCTTTACCTAACCAACTACCTAATCATACGCGGGCTGCTCTCCCAGCACTAAAGCTTTCTCCTCTCGGACGTATCCGGTATTAGCCATCGTTTCCAATGGTTATTCCGAACTGGAAGGTACATTCCCACGCGTTACTCACCCGTCTGCCACTCTCAATAAAAGCAAGCTTCTATCTACCGTTCGACTTGCATGTGTTAAGCATGCCGCCAGCGTTCGTTCTGAGCCAGGATCAAACTCTCATGTTCAATCCTCAATACATATGGTGCAAACCATACATACAAATTAATTCTCAAAGTTTAACGTTTTGTTGTACTTGTCTTGCGACTTACAAACAACGCCACGCTAAACCGCAGCGCTGCTTGTAAACCGTTCCTATTTTACTTCTCAAAGATCATTGAAGTCCCGAAAAAAACCCACCCCGCCGCTTTCGCGTCAGGCCGTTGTTTCCTCGTCGCCTCGTGTTGTTAGTTATAACCAAACTCATCTCACACGTCAACACCTTTTTCAACAACAAGATGCTTTTTTACATCTTTTCCTGAAAAATCGAAAATGGCAAGCAAACTCAAGGACTCCCCCTCACACATTTTCCATTTACGCGTGATATTAAGATTCTAATTAAACCTAAAAACTTGCTAAATTAGCCTTAGAACATAAAATAACAAAGCACGCAATAGTGCTAAAGGAGTCAACATGTTAAGTCAAATGTTTGGAATGGAAACAAGCACGTTCGTCACAAGTGACAAAGTCTATTTAGGTTCATCAATCCCTGGCAAGGACATTATAGAATCTTTTGGATTAGTTTCTATGGTGACAAAAGGAGTCAGGGGGAACATAAATGATGAACTTGAATTATTAATGCAAAAATTTCTTGATAAAAGCAATCAAATCGGGGGCAATGCAGTTATCAACTTCCGGTTTGAAACAGGAACCTACCAACAAAATGGCTCGGGTTGGAACGTTACCTATTTATTTTTATACGGCGAAGCTGTTCACGTAAAATAATACCGTTCATGCCGCCTCAACAAACAATTGTCTTTTTCTCCTCAAGATGGCAAACTCCTCTCATATTCATATATGAAGCGATAAAAATGAAAATGGCTGCCGCAACAAAACAACACAAAACGACGCATTCTACAAAAACCACCAACGGCTATTTCATTTGGGCATCTGTTGCGCTTTTTTTCTTTTATCAATATATATTGCGCGTGTACCCGGGCGTTATGGTGAACGAGCTGCGGTTTGATTTCGCCCTTACGGCAGAACAGTTTTCTTATTTTGGTGCGTTTAATCTATATGCGTATTCATTGCTGCAAATTCCAGTCGGTTTGTTGGTTGATAAATACGGTGTAAAACGTATGGTTTTAGCATCAATCGCCCTTTGTCTGGGTGCAACCGTCCTTACATCATTTACGCACGAGTTATATCTAGCATACCTTGGTCGCATCATGATGGGCGCTGGGTCTGCATGCGCATTCATGTGCACATTAAAAACCGTTGTTGATTACCTTCCTGAAAAAGGACGAGGCGTCTGGATGGGCGCAACATTGACTCTTGGTGTTGCAGGCTCTCTTACAGCTGGAAAACCATTTAGTCTTGCAATGGATATTTTTGGATGGAGGCATACCCTATTGCTTACGACAATTATTGGCGCTTCTATTTTTATCTTGGTATTTATCGTGTTTCCACGCGAGAAAAAGATTGATCAAACTGCAACAGAGAAAACAACAGCAAAAGATATTTTGGCTGGCATTCGTGCGATCTTGTCAACCCGCATGGTTTTAATTTATGCATTCCTTGCGGTTGGCCTTTTTACGCCGCTATCCGTGATGGCTGACTTATGGGGCGTTGCTTATATTATGTCAAAATTCAGCATCAACCGATCAAGTGCGGCGGAAGTCAGCATGATGATGTCTGTTGGCCTCTGTATAGGCAGCCTCGCCCTGCCCTATATTGCTGAAAAATATGATGCGCTTAATAAAACGATACGCATTTGTATTTTTGGCATTTTAACAACGTTGTGTGCGATTTTGTTTTTACCAAGCCTTGGCGCATGGGAAATTTCGACGCTATTTTTACTGCTAGGTCTTTTCTGTGGTGCGGAAATGTTGTGTTTTACCGGTATTATTAAATATGCACCCGCTGGCAAAACTGGCGTGACATTTGGCATTACCAATACAGCCAATATGCTTGGCGGCGCAATAGCTCAACAAATTATTGGTTTTATGCTTGATCGATTCCTTTGGAACGGCGCGTTGGATGCGCACGGGCATCGCCTGTATAGTAATAACGATTATACGTTAGCACTATCGTCGTTGGTGGTGATTATTGCGGCGTGCTGCTGGGTATCAAGCAAGTTGCCGGGGCGAGAGTAAAAGCTCGCTACCACTTCCTCCTGTCCATCGAACATTCCATTCTCTTAGAACAGATACAAACCTATTGTATACCTACAAAGTTTTGATGTAATATTACACTCTAAAATGGGGGCAATATAATGCTAGACGATCTAAAAAAACATTTCGAAAATACAACAGTCCTATGCATTGGCGATGTCATGGTTGACCGTTTTGTATACGGAAAAGTAGATCGTATTTCGCCAGAATCACCTGTGCCCGTTTTACAAATTCAACGAAATTTCACCGTTCTTGGCGGCGCTGGCAACGTAGCGCGCAATATATTGTCACTTGGTGCGCGTTGTCATTTACTAACGGTATCCGGCGATGATAGCGTCGCTGACGAACTTGCATCACTATTCTTGCAAGAACAAAAACTGAATGCTTTCGTTGTGCGTGACACACTTCGCAGCACAACCTGCAAAACGCGTTTTGTCTCTAATGGCCAACAAATGCTGCGGGTTGACGAAGAAGTGACAACCCCCATTTCAGAAATCACGCAAAGCCAACTCATCGAAGAATTCACAAAAGTACTAGAAGTTGCAAAAGTAGTTATTCTATCTGACTACGCAAAAGGAATTTTTAGCGAAGAGTTTTGCCAAATACTGATTCAAATAGCAAAAAAGGCAGGGGCCTTTGTTATTGTCGATCCCAAAGGTAAAAACTATGATCGCTACCGCGGCGCGACACTACTCACACCCAATGCAAAAGAATTAGCCGAAGCCGTAACCCATCCACTTGTGACGCAAAAAGATATTGTAAGTGCTGCACAAGATCTATGTAAACGCTACGATATTTCAGCAATACTCGCAACACAAGGTGCGGGCGGCATGACGCTTGTAACTGAATCAGAATCACAGCACATTGAAACAGAGGCCAAAGAAGTCTTTGATGTTTCTGGTGCGGGCGATACTGTTGTCGCGACACTTTCGATTGCCCTGGCAGCACAACTATCCCTTGGAGAGGCCGCCGTTCTAGCAAACAAAGCCGCCGGCATTGCCGTTGGAAAAGTTGGCACAGCAACCGTTACATCAGACGAATTACAAGCGGTTTATCACCACAACAGTTTGCTGCACGACGAAACAAAAATATACAACAGACAAACGGCACTTGACGTTATAAAAACATGGCGCCGTCAAGGTGTTACAATTGGATTCACCAATGGATGTTTTGATTTGCTCCATTTGGGTCATTTGCATATTTTAAAAGAAGCTGCAGCTGCTTGCGATCGTCTGATTGTGGGACTTAATTCTGACGCATCTGTGCGACGACTTAAAGGTAATTCGCGCCCAATTCAAGACGAGGAAACGCGGTCCAATATATTAGCTGCTCTTGGCTTTGTGGATGCCATTGTTATTTTCGACGAACAAACCCCGCTGGAATTGATCGAGCTATTCCAACCAGATGTGTTAATCAAGGGATCAGACTATACGGTCGATCAAGTTGTTGGTGCACCAATCGTGCAGGCACGGGGCGGAAAAGTTGTGTTGGTAGACTTAATGAAAGGCCATAGCACAACAGCAACTGTTAAAAAAATGGCATAAGTAAAATTAGCAGTGATGATTCCAATAAAGAAAGCGTAACTGCTCCGAAACAAAGCTTCTTAGATCAGTTAAAAAAATAAATTCAGAATAATAATCAAACAAAAAAATAATATTAATAAAATATTAGCACATACATACTATCATCTACAATATAGAATCCAAGTAGGATGCATGTCATGTTGTTTTCAACCAAAATATTATGTTCTTTGTTATGCACCATATCATTTATATGCCCCTTATTTTCGATGGATGACCTGGATGGAGGTCTAGATAGCGGCATTGAAACAAGGCATAAATCTCGGTCGAGTGAAAGGCCCCCCTCCATTCAAAGAGAGCACCCAAGCGATTTACCTTCAGGTCTAAACAGGCAAGCTCCACGCACCCTTTCTGCACACAAAAGTTTCCATGCACCAAGGGACACAGTTGAGCATGCACCAAAGCGCACACTTGCGTTAGATGATCTTGACAGCCTAGAAAGCAAGCAACCTCAAGTTTCTGATGAATCCACATCCAATGACAGCTTTGATTCTGTTGTCTATGGTAATCAGGATATCGAATATTCAAACTGGCTTTTGGAACGATATGCAAAAAAAACAGCCTCATGCTGGAGCTTTATATATTCAATATTTGGTGATCTTGACAGTATTTCTCATGCGGCAGAAACAGCGTTAACAGTATGCACGCAGTATGTTGAGGGCGACATTGCTGTTTACGTGATTGAGGTCACGATGATTGCCGATACGCTTCATCAGCTATATTCTTTATCCCAGAAAATAGCGCCCATTAGAGCCAAGCAAGCACGCATGTATGAAGCGCAAAACAAAGCAAATGCATTAAAAGCATTGGATCCAGAACGCCCGCTTACAATTGACGGAAAAGAGATATCAGAAGACAGCGAATACTATGTAAGCAAAAGTGCCGCATGTTGTTACAATTTTTGCGCAACTTACCGCAATATTGCATGGGAACAAATGGGGATTCTAGCCATATTGTGTCGTGTGGCTGGCAATAGCATTGTTGCCTTTTCTTTAAATAGCGACAGCAATACGTATCTCTTTGTGGCTACATTGCTTAGAATTGCAGGCACCTTTTCCCTTATCTATGCGAAAAGTCTATCAAAGAACACAAAAGACATGGAGGAGAAAGCGATGGATTCCGCTGCTTTTATTGAATATAGGAAGAGACAAAAGATGGCTGAAAAAGCTGCGGCGGCGGCGGCGAAAAGTGCCCCTGTTGCTGATATGGTTTGATCCGCTCTTGCTTCCTCGTATTTATATTTCCCTTAGTTTCCCTCTGGCTTGCCCCAAAGGCATCTACACATCTCGGTAAAATTCTAACAAAACAACAAATGTTCCTTTTGCCGTCATGACGAGCCCCTCGCAAAGGGCGTAGCCATCCAGAAAAACAGGGGAAACAACAACTTTTGATAAGATTATACAGATCAACTGGATGGCCACGCCTGCTTTGCAGACTCGCCATGACGACGGTGGGGTGATATGATTTAATCCTTCTCAGTGCTTCCCTCGCACGTGCTGCGGGGGAGCCATGTACTTTTATGGATCTTATCGTCAAGTCGCAGGAAAACTGAAGAAGAGCAATCCTTTTTCATTTTACTTTCTTGCACGTTTAAGTGGACGTGCAGACGCCCCTTCATCAGAAGAGCGTTCATCATCCCTTTCTCCCCCCTCATTATCACTTTCATCCCGTGATTTCGCGTCTCTTTTTTGAAGAGCTCTATCAACTTGACTGAATGGACAGTTATACCTAGCAGCAATTTCAGCGCGTGTGGTGCGATCTCCATCTTTTTGGTAGAGTGATTTTATACGTTCTTTTTCGGTTTCAGTTAAATTATAAGAACCATCATAATCTGGATTATACTCAAGAAGATCTAAATGACGTCGTTTGAAATCATTCACTACATGAGGTTTCAAACCAAGATCTTTAGCAATTTGCGCGTTCTTCTTTCCTTCTCCAAACATTATCTTCATGCTGTCCCTTTGAGCAGGAGTGAAAGGATTCGATCGTGCTGACGAACGACCTGATAGCATACCAGGTGAAGGTGCGCTAACACTCGTATCAATAACGAGTGCCTGCATAAAACCACCATTAATTCCGTCACTACTACTTTCAACTAAATCATCATTTGCAGCTGTCGAAGTAGATAGAACGGATGCACTAGCAGATATTACAGAAACAGTAACAGAATCCACCGATTCATCCTCACCACCCGAGTCAACATCAGTGCTTCTGCCTAACACAGCGCGACCTGCATCATCAAAATCACCAATTAAATATTTTCCAAACACATCTGCAATATATTTCTTAGCTTCTCTTGGCTTAGGAACTGCTCCAAGTATCCTCTCACGTGATGCCCCACCTATTCTTGCTCTTGCGCGCGTTCTTACTGCAACTGTTTCAACAGCATCATCTTTTTCATTGATATAAATTTCGCCTAATTCTAACAAAATAGTTTTGTCGCGTTCTCTGTCCCCTGTTGGTGAGTAACCCTGCTCATCAATTAATTTCATTCGTTGGAGAATACATAGCTTTGATCCGCCATTATCACTTGCTTCCCCATAGAAATCATACGCGTATTGGCGTAATATTTGAAGTCGATCAGCCAGCGAATTTGACCTTGGATCTGACAAATCCAGGCCATCATCCATTTTTCGTTTTAAAAGCTTTAGTTCGTATACACGTGCTTGATCTGCCTTAAGAATTCCAAGTATTCGTCTTGCATTAGAAACTGTTGGTACAGCAGCCAAAAAGCGCTCTTCACTTGACGAGATTTGAATCAAATATTCTTGTATTTTTACTGCGTGACGCAAGTGGCAGTATATTGTATCAAGATAACCATGGTATATTCTTTGACCATCTTCATTATGCGTCAATATTTTTAACAATATATGATTAAAGGATGTGCGCTCACTCGTGTCCATCGTACTATCATTCCACAATACTGCCTTTGCTAACCATCTAACCGTGGCAACATGCTTTTCATTGTATTCAAGTGAAGATAGTTCTGGGTGCCGCGTGAAATCTAATTCGTTGCCAACACAGTAGCTAAGGCGATTAAATGCACGTAAACGCGCCGTTCCAGAACTTCTACCGTCAAGAATCCTTTGAAAATCTTCCGTTCGATAATTTCTCCAGGAATCACGGTCAGTATCAAACAAAGGATAATGTGACGCATGTCGGGATTGCCTTCTAAGCCCCTGTTGATCTAACTCTTGCTTCGTCAAAAGTTTCACTGCTCTGTGCGCATTGGCTGTCATCATAACGCCACCAAAACTTAGCCTAACAACACCACCACCCGCCTGTTCATCCATTGAAAAAGCAGCAGGCACATTACATGCACTAAAAATAGCTATAGCGGCAACTGTATTTAATAAAATCTTTTTAATCATAAATTTCTCCATTTTAATTGTTTATTGATGAACACATGAATTTTTTAATTGATCAGCGCAATTATTCGTAAATATCAGCCATCTCATGTCATCCACGAACTCCCGGCGACGCCTAGGCTGTGTCGGGCAGGCCGTGTCGCTTGTCCGTCCGAAGCCATTTGGCGAAGGAGGAAGCACGAGGATAACAATTTTGGGGCTAGCAGTTACTATTCAAATCTTGTATCGATAAATTCAATATGGGAAGTTTTTATATATATTCAAGAGTAATAATCAAAAATAAATCAATAATACATAAAATAATACCCCCAGGCTTTTCGACCCAGGGGTTATTAAGATTAAGTGGGAGACCATTCACTAAGCGGCACGTTTAATACAATTTAGTGAGCACCTCGTCTGTATCACTACCGCTAGACTACTTATGTATAAAACTGCCTGTTCAGGCACCTTGCTAAACCATTGTGTTCACTGTTCAAAAATCTTAAATCGATCACTACAAACGATTATGAGATGCTGGCATCATGATTTTTACTTTTCTTCATGGCCAAAATCATTAGATGTAGTTATTCCGCGAGTAGTATCAGGAGGAGTAGCTACTTTTCGCCCCTGACCAGGAGCAGGAGACTTCATTCCTTTTGTAGGAGAACCGGGCTCATTAAGATATACGCCACTGATAGTTTTTCTCAACCCAACCTTTGTTTTCCCAACACTTATACGCGTGCCTGGTGCGACAAGAGGATCTAAAAGAGTTTGAGCAATTATTATTGCAGTACCAACATCTCTTGCTTTTTGTTTTTCCCATGCAAGCCTATCCGCAGCATCTCTTCTTGCTTTCTCTTCTGCTTCTTCTGCTCTCTGTTTCAAAATAGTATTCGTATATGCAGAATAATCCCAACGAATTGGTTGGTGCTCGGCAGAAGTTTTCGTAACAACAACCATTTGCGAAGAATCTAAACTATCCTTACTTTCAGGGACACTGGTCAGATTAGTTCCAGAAAGAATATTGTCAGTGTCATACTCCATCGCAGCCACCATTGATGCTGAAGCTGCAAACACAGTAGTTGCCATTATGTAGATTAATTTACGCATGATATTAAAATCCTTTTCATCTAGGGTGAGTAAAAATTGCCCTTATGACAATTTTTGAAGTGCACCGTTTAGGCTATTCAAAAATAGCCATCACTTTGTAGATGAGACTTTGCCCTTTTATTGTGCTCAAAGATTGTTTTAAACCAATAGTTGAAAAACGGCAAAATTTTCATTTCCGACGGTTCTGACATCATGTTGCAATAATTTTTTATAAAATTCAATAATTTTGTTGATTAAATTTATCTTGTATTGATATCATTTTTGACACCCCTAAAAAAAGTGGTAAATTTTACATTTTAGGTGGGCGGTTACCTTCATAAACCTTGTACGCCCACCACTATGTGCTTTATTATAAAATAA
>CAIOTO010000202.1 GCA_903861255.1 uncultured Alphaproteobacteria bacterium
ATGATCTTTTATCATAAAAAAATATATCCTGCAATACACATATGATTACTATATAAATCCATTAAATACTATAATTTTTAAGATTAGACATATATTTATCAATTTATCATTAATACATAATAATAAAAAAATCACTATCTCATGTTTTTTTGATGAAATCAAAATAATCTTTCACGTATAAGTTACTTTATTCTCAATCGATTTTGGACTACCTTTTGACCAGACGAGACCAAAATAAAGATAAAACACACCTTCACATCAGCAAAACTGAGGCTTTCATTCCCTGTCATTTTAATGCAACACCTATCACATTTGATAGGTATTCATGTATTTATTTTAAAATTTTAAGTGAATAAAAAATATTGACAAATTGAAATAGTATCTTTACTAAGTTAATAATCTGTTAACACTCCATGGAGTATTTATCATGTGCGCTGTTATCTCTGCTTTTATTCATCGTCTCGTACTTATTTCTTTTATATTTACTATGCTCTTTCCATCATGGGCATGGACAATGGAAGACTTATCCCGAGTCCGTTCATCTGCACCTAGTTCATCAGCATCTATAAGTCATACAACCAGTGACCTCTTCTTGAGGAAGATGAACGTTTAGATAAAAAGGATCAAACAGACGAGCTACTTCTTTCTCTCCCTGAAGATGATGAAAACGCACGTACATGGTATCGATTCTTAAAAAAAGTTATAAAATCCGATGAAACAACTTCATCTTTTTTATTCGGCATTGGAATTGACACCTCAGAGAGCCTACTCAGTGATGAAACCGCTAACCCACATCAATTTGCTTTACCAACCGATTTTTCATTTTCAAACATACAAACATTTTTTCAATCTCAATCAGAAATTCAAGCCTATTATAAAGGGCTTTCCCTCACGAGTTCTGGACTTACGTGGCAATCCCAGGGATATGAATTTATTCTCGATTTCGCAGGGGATCTTACCTTTTATGCACAAAATCAATCTGTTGCTGATTATGCGTATACAGAATCTCTTCGCGTTAACAATCCATATGGGGATATTTATATTGGCGCAGAAGTCCCTTCACAGCATTTACAAGTCTCGGCACAACATGTTTTCTATCAAACCCCCGCCTCTCCACTTGAACGCCTGGACATATGGGCTGTTGGGGTAGGAAACACAAAAGGAATTGCCTGTATTTCAGGTTCATCACATCTAAAAACACGCGAGATTTACCAACATCAAGGTAAATTTTTTAACAACGGCACACTGCACAGTGATACAACACTTAAACTCTCTCTCAAAGAAGGAGGGGTCAATAACGGTACGATTACGTCGAATGGTGCCATGACGTTTATAACGGACGAAACGTTTGTTAACAACAAAACGATTGCAGCAACACAAAATATGATCTTAAACGGAAAAGGTGAACTTCAAAATCATGATGTAATATCAGCACGCGGCACTCTTTCTGGCACACTTAACGCACTCATGAATGGCATGAGCGGAACCATCACCACCACTGGTGGATTCTCACATTTTTACGTAAAAACACTTATTAACGAAGGAACAATTGCTGGAAGTGGATTTATTCGCGTTGGAAAAGGATATAATCGGAACATTCTAACCTCAGGCTCACTTCGCTTGCACGTTGATGAGGAATTTATACACGAAGAAGGTGCCAGACTCAAAGCAGATGAACAACTTGTTTTTGAAGGAAATGGACTCATTAGCCATAAGGGGATGATTGAAACACCTCTCCTTGAAGTTGCCGCAAAAAGGTATCAAAAATCATCAGAACATCACGATAATGACATCAAAAAGCTTGTTCTCAAAGCAACGAACGATACTTTTAGCATAGATGAAGATGCCACACTGACAGTTGATGATTTTGCAGCAGAAGAAAATGCTAAAAGTAAAATTTTAAATAAGGGTGATTTCACGGTCAGGAAGTCTTTTACAAATCGTCGCTCCTTTGTGAATGGAGGCTCATTTAGTGCACATACCTTTAGTCATAAAAACGCATCAATCTCTAATAATGCTGGTGGTGACATATCTATAACTGGCGAAACCGATCTTGATACTGAATCCGTTGAAAATGATGGTGATTGGACATTTGAAGGTACTCTAAAAGGCCTTGTTCGCCAGTTAATTAACAAAGGCAAAGGTTCATTACGATTTAAGAAAGATATTCATATAAAGGGAGATATGGCTCTTAATCAAGGCACACTTGTTTCAAATGGTCTGTTTGATTGGTCAGGACGTCACTTCCAGAATGCGGCCGGTGGTACACTATCTATGAAAGGTGAGTCTGAGATCAATGCCGATATCGCCGAAAATGATGGTTCATGGACATTTGACAAAAAACTTAAAGGAAAAATTCGCACTTTTATTAATAAAGCTGCAGGATATCTACTTCTCAAAAATGAAGCTCATTTAACTGGCGATACGGCTCTTAATCAAGGGACACTTATTGCGCAAAATATGCTTAATTGGTCTGTTCGGAGTTTCCAAAACGATCACCACCTTTTTGTATCAAATAATTGGATATCAGCTTCTGAACAATTTTATAACAACGGATTTGCACGTTGGCATCGCAACCAATTCAGAGCACACAATGTATTAAATACAGGCTATTTAGAAAGAAGCTCTACCTTTCTTACAACAGACGCTTCTATCCCAAAATTTACACCGCGCACAATGATAGATACCTCTTTTAAGCGTGGTGTTTATGAGAACTTTGGAATTACCAATACAGCGGATGACAAAGAGTGGGTTATTACATTAAAGGAAGTGAATCTACCAACGTTAATTAATTATGGCACCATACACCGCAATGGTGGCAGTCTTGTTGCCTCACACAGCATTATTAATAATGGTCTTATCACGGCTGAAAACGCATTGACCATTGAATCTCCTCATATCAAAAATGCCGTCAGCATCGTTGGGAAAGATACCATTTCACTTAAAACTGAGCATTTCGATGCCAGTAGCGGTCGTGTTTTGAGTATTAAAGAACTTGATATTCAAACAGATCGTATCACCACGAATGATCAAACGGCTTTACACAGCGATACAACGGTCTCACTTGAAACAAAAAGTGATTTTATAAACCATGGGATCATTCATGGAACGAAGACGACAACAATTCGCGGCGGGAAAACAACCAATCACGGCAGCATACTTGGTGAAGATATTTCTTTTCAAAATGCAGTGGAGAATGCAGGTACGATTCACGGTACGAAAACAACCACCTTCCTTGGTGGAAAAACAACTAATATCAAAAAAGCGAGAATCTTAAGTCCACATCTTTTCTTTCATAACGATATCGACAATGCGGGTGAAATTAAAGGGGTTCGTCTTGACCAGTACGGCAACTCAAAGCTCATAAATCAACGAGATGCTGAAATCGTCGTCGATAGCTACACAGTTGACCAAAAATTAAGCGAAATCCTAAATCATGGTCAATTAGTGATTGGTTCGACAAGCAAATTTAATACAGCACTATTAAATAACTACCATGTTTTTAGCATAAGGTTAGGAAAATATAACGTTGACCAAGTTAATAATTATGAGTCATCCGAAATGCACTGGAAAGATGGTGCACATCTCGCAGTTAGAGATATGACAAATGACGGAATTCTTAAAGCTTCAGCTAATTTTCGTCTAATTGATATGCATCGTGTCAAAAAACTTGGTAACGTTTTTTGTGGTGATAAACTCATCGTTGAAACCACCTCTAAAACAGTTAATCCAACCCATTTTATTACACAAGCATTACCTCACTGGCAAATGAAACAACTTGAAATTAATGGAGAACTCTTTAATCTTCAACACCGTTTTGTTTCACCTGTTCCACTCGTCATAAATGCCACCAACTTTACGAATCAAAACTTCTTACAAGCCCCTATTCTCACGATTAATTCTAAAACATTCCAAAATGGAATAAGCCAAGGCGCTTTTGGGGATATAAGAGCAGAAGATAAAATTGATATTACCGTTGAAGAACCTCTTTATAACCAATATGGCAGAATCAATGTAGGTCAATTTAAAAAAGAAGCATTCACGCTTAATGCAACAAATGCAGCTGAAATCAACGCCGAAAAGTCAAAATTAAAAGGGCGTCTAACCGCGCGATCCTTAACAGGATCAATCCATAATGGATATCATTCAGGGAGTGGCTATTACACAATGAATGGTGCTTACATGAGTGCCGGTCTTTCTATGGTATTGGATGCAAAAGAAGAAGTTAATAATTATTTTGGCGAACTCCTCAGTGATGATGTCATGTATTTACGCGCTGGAACGAGAATTACCACAACAGCAGGCCGTACATATTCTGTTGGTGGCATGACGTGGAGTGCACCTGTTGCCGTTATTGCACGAAATGGGGGTGCACGTCAGCAGGGAGAAAATGTATGTGATAGTAAATATTGGTCAGACATGTGGCGTCAGTATGAAACCTCTGACGGCGCAAATGTTTTTTCTGGTGGGGATATTCGCTTTAATGTAAATGGATTAACTATATGTGGAAGTAATGTCACAGCTTTTGGAAAAATCTATGATAAGAACGGCGCCGAGCGAACATTATCTAATCCTGGTTATTTTTCACTCTCAAGCTGTAATTACTATGAACATGCCGCTAAGCATTGCGGGCCAAGAGATGTCCATAAGGCTATTCATCGTACTCTTGGTTCCACATTAAGTTCAGCAACGGAAGTTTCTTTTAATTTTGCCAACAATATGATTGCTGGGGCAATCATTGCTGCGGCTAATCTTAACATGCGCGGCGATAACTTAACGCTTGGGTATACAGATGCCAGTATTGATTCAGGAACAACTCAACTTGGAAAAGGTGGTCGGTATAGTCTTGTCGATGCTGCAATTAACACACTTACAGGCGGCGCCATTCGCAAACAATCACAGAACGAAAATCCAACTTCTGTCTTTAGTACAGGCCATAGTACAAGACCTGGTATCGCTCCCGACAGGGTTGTCATTGCCACAGCAAATAAAATGGAGACCATACTACAAAACGCTGAACACAATCCGGAGCTCAAACGACAACTCTTTGATTTTGCAACAATGTGTTTTTCTCTGCAGTCCACGCTTCTTCGTAATCTAAACAAAGGGTATTTATTTGCGCATCATGGATTACAAGAACATCTTGATAAACTCACCGAAGCAGCAATTGCACTTTCTGGCGACACAATGCGCTTGACTCTTGAACAAGCTGAGAACTCAGATAAACCACTTCTCACATGCACAGAAACTCCCATGGATGGAGAAATAGTTCTTGTACCGTATGTAACTATTCCTCAGTCTTACATCAATGGTGACCTTGCCTATAACACTGGGATTGTAACCGATGGTGTTGAAGACGATGATGCTGTTGATATTGAAATGAACACATCACTCGATCAATTTTCATCACTGATTTCGGGTGCCAAACGTGGCAGGTTGCATTCCAAAGGAACACGTCGTTCTGAAACCTTAAAGCACAGCGTGCATTTTCAGCATGGAAAAACATCGGGATACAGAGAAATAGCCCGCGCTCCAGCAATGGTAAAATTTGCCGGAGAACTCATTGATACCAGCATCGGTGATTTTAAAAGTGTCGGTACAGCACGAAAAGCTGGTGGTAATGCTGAGGTTCGCAGTCTTGAAGGCAAGATGACCGTCCTTCCGCTTACACTCACGCAAAGTTCATCAACGACAACAGGCGGAACGGGTCTATTTGACGCAACGGAACGTGTAATCACAGAAAGTGGCCAAATTGGCTTTATATCCGATAGCATTATTGCGGGTGGAACGATTTTAACAGGAGCAGGAGAAACAAGTCATTATTCTGCCGTTGCCCCACAACACATTGCCGCTGGAAGCATTACCTATGTCGGTGAAACGGGTGATATAAAAGGTCACATTGATGTGAATTCCATACGCACAGAAACTGACGGAAAGCTTCGCTGCACGTCAAGTCTTCAAGAAAAACCCGTTATGAATCCAGGCTTAATCATAACCGATGATGATGTTTACTTTAATTTCACAAAAAGAGGTAAAGCAACGGGAGTAACAATATCTGCCCACAATCTTCATGATAATACGCCTCATATGTCGTTCTTACCGCAGGTAACAGAAATTCGTGAATCACGATCCATCGAAGGATCAACAGGGATTGGCCATTATGAACGGGGTGAAGAAGGTGGACAAGAAGTTGTTGTGCCAACCGTGCTTAATCTTTCTGGTCAATACCATGCATACGTTGACGCTGAACATTTTCCAGGTTCAACCACTGTCATGCAAGCGGTAAGAATGACGGCGCCCGGTGGTACACTTATCGAAAAAGAACTTTTTGATGAACAATCGTATGAAGCAAAATCATGGCAAAGAACAACCGATGAAAAAATGGGTTTTAGCAACCCTGCCCTCACTATTGTGCTTGCCCGAAACCCTGCTCAAGCACTTGTAGATGACGCCATAAACAATTCAGTTATTGGTGCTGTAAAAGCCTTTGATAGCTCACAAGATGATTTGAGGAAAGGCGTTGCAGGCGCAAAAGTTGTAAACGCAGCCGTCAAAGATGGCAAAGCACTCTCCAAACTCGGTACACCAGGCGGCGCAAAAGGTGTGGGTATGAGTATGCTAACACGTTTTGCTACCGTTAGCTTAAGCAGCCAAACAACATCAACAAAGATGGAAGCCTTTAAAAATCTTCCGAACTATATTCAAACAAGTTGGTTTCAATTTGATGGGAAAATTTGGCATCACAACGGTGGTGCAAAACTTCATGCACGAAGTGTTATTGTCCCTAATGCCGACCTGATTACCATGCGTGCTGGTGCAGACCGTGCATCCCAATCTTCTGCAACCGAAAGCATGGGTGTTGATGTCAACGTTTATGACTGGAGTCAATGTGGCGCCAATTTATCCAATAGCAAAACAACAATCCGTCAAGTCATCCACGATCATTCAACAATCGATGCCGATTATGTGTTCATTCGCACAAAAGGGATGAATATGAAAGGCTCGACCGTCAGAGCCCGCATTATCGATGCCATGATCGAAGATGATCTCCTCCTGGAATCCGTTGTTGACGAAGTTGAGCAGACGCAAAAGGGAATTTCTATTGCTGTTAACGGCAATATAGCCAGTGGTGATGGCGCACTAGGCAAAGCGGCTGGTATTGGTGATCTCTCCTTCGCACATAAAAAGAAAAGTCGTCGTTGGATTGAAGAATTCACATCCATGATTGCAACGGAACAGCTCTACCTGACCGTTGGTAAAAGCTTCGTTACCCGATCTGCTTTTGCAAAACGTGAAGGTGCAGACAAAGAGCCAGATTACTACACTGTCGATGATAATGGACAAAATCAGGTATTTTATAAACGTGATATGCCAATCATCGATAATGCCTGTGCATTTTTCAGTTTGGATTTAAAAGGTGAAGACGGAAGAAACGTTAGACAACAAGGTGTGAAGCGTTTGCTGGAACACGCGGCGGATGAAGAAATCCGTAATCTGGTTGCCTTTGAAATTTCCGATAAAACGAAGAGTGGCAGTTTCAATACAATTTGGCCGCAGGCAAAAGAATACGCGACTACCTGGAAAACAGCTAAAGACACCTTTGATGCACATCCAAGTGAAGATAATCAAATCGCATTGAACACAGCCACTGTTGCTATCCATGAATGGGCAGCCTCGATCGATACCTATCTAATTTATGTTGGGCAATACATTGCACACCCCAAAGTCATGTTGGAATATTTCAACGACATAACAGCAGATCACCCGATGACAAGTTCCTTAGATGCCTTGGCAAAAATCTTAGAGATCAATCTTAAAATTTATGTGAAAGACGAAACAGAGGAAGGCAAGCTTGTTCTAGCGCATGCCTTTAACGGGGGTGATAAGCCAATCAACATGGTGCATATGGCTTATGATCCACGTAACCCACATATACTCAATCATTTCAATCGTTTGGAAGAAACACAAGATTTCACACACGCCACACATCGAATTGAAGAGCAATTGCCAGATCTTGGTGAAAAGGATGAAGGTTATGACATTTTAATTCCCATAGGAACAGCAGCAACATTGGCTGCAAATGTGCACGACTTTTGTCACTACATTATGGAGCAAGACACAAGCTTTAATCCACAATCAACCGTTGCAGAAACGCTTACGGCTCCTGCTGTAGAGGTTTCTACAAATCCACAAACAGTAGAAAGCATTAAAAATGCAGTTGTGGACACATTAGACCTGCTGCGTAAGTCGCATTAGCGCTAATTTTTACAGAAAAAAGTTTAAATTCTAAGGGAAATATAAGAAAGTAGGGAATCCAACGATCAAACCAGATTCCCCATGTCCCTAAAATAC
>CAIOTO010000203.1 GCA_903861255.1 uncultured Alphaproteobacteria bacterium
ATTTAGCGGACATAGTGATCTGAAACAAGACTAAACCCACAATTAATGAAACAAGCGAGAATGGTTTGAATAAAAAGGTTATGAATAATCAAATCCCGCTAATTCGAGCTATTACTCACCTGATTAGATTAAATTTGAACAGCCAAATGTCATTTTGACTTTTCAGGTTTGCGGTACCCTCTTTGGACCCCAATAGAGAAAATTTGCCACGGTTGAAATTTAATAAACTGGTAAAACACAGCGCTAAATTGTGGCCGGACATGTGAGACAGGAAATACTTCCCATTCACTAAGAAGGTTCCAGCGTGAAGCAACATCGGCGAAAGCATCCATGCCCAAAAATTGCCACTTCGCAATAAAGTGGGTGCTACCATAGTTTTAATTCATTTGGGGTGTGATATACCCTCTCCATTCCTTTATGCAGCCATTTCCAAACCCTTGGCGACGAGGTCGTAATTTCAAATAATCTTTTCATCTGGTGCGTCGAACTGATGAGATTCCTTTGTTAATTGACAGGATAATCCATTTTATACCAATCTCTCTAGGCTTGGGCTATCGCAAAAGCACAATACTTTTAATTTTTGAGCTGAAAACTGAGGTAGGCACCTTTCATCGCAAGTCGCTAGTTATTTATGATCACCATAAGCAAGATTTAATGGTCCACTTCCTTATCCTCAACAGTGATTTGTGACTCGATCATGTAGTCAGGCGATGTAATAATGCCAAGGGCAGTTTTTAAGGCTTCATCATGTGATTTGATTCTTCATTATCTCGCCCAAGTCTTTTCAGGGGAAACCAATATTGGGCTTAACTTATTCCATTTTCGTACGAGCTGTAAAACTTTGGCTCCTATTCAAACTAATAATCAAGATCTACCAAACGATATGCAACAAATTAACCCGAAAAGTTTCCATACGCCACCAATTTTGAGCGATATTTACGCCATTGAGAAGCTCGGTCACTGAGACACCTTTAAAGGAGGTAAATTTCTTTGCGTGTGAAACAATTGCCACCATTATTTTTACGAAGACGGCACTTTATTTGAGCACAATCTGCTTTGTGGCACGCTCCCAGCCTTTTAATCCAGTGAAAGCTGTCATTAGTGGTTTGAGCCCGCAAAATTGAGATGTGATATTTCAAAAAAAAATGAATTATACCACGGTAGGGAACGCCGAATACCGGTAGAGCTTTTTGTCACGAAAACCTATTTAAATTTATTCATTAAAAGTCGAATCCGTAGACTGGGCAATTTGAACCAGTTGGAGGAGAATTGGCCATCAGTCCATTATCAACAAAGAATGTGGGACCGTTGTCAACTCTCTTTATCGAGCCAACTTCAAACTTGACTTGGAGCTAAGGCGGCATGGCAGCGAAAACGATGTTTAAGAAAGTATTGCGAGGCATGTAGCTGGCCAAGAGATGTTGCTATTTACGGGAAAGGGATCTATTTTTGCAGTGGCGGACTCGTATCCGCAAATACGATTTTGCTTCAAACAGTGATCCTAAAACCACTCGATGACACAGAATTGATTGGAAAAGTCAACGTAAAGCAAACTGTTCTCAATCCTCGAAGTCAATGCGGTCAATTGCGCACCGATGGGCTGTATACGCGAAGCATTACTGCTTAACGGC
>CAIOTO010000204.1 GCA_903861255.1 uncultured Alphaproteobacteria bacterium
TGTGTTGGAAACAAAGAAGAATCCATTTGCGGTGTTAGAACAGTTGAAAAAAAAATAGATACGTTGAAAATCACATTTACAAAAGCCCAAGCATTAGGCAACGATTTTGTGATTATCTCCTTGCAACAGGAGGGACTGGATGATTTGCCTGCGGAAGCATTAACGCGTGTTGCACGTTTTGTGGCCAATAGGCGTCTAGGCATTGGCTGTGATCAAGTTATTTTTGTTGATGCTGCGAAAGATCCTGCTTGTGCGATGTTTATTCGCTTTTTTAACGCAGATGGGTCAGAGGCTGAAAGCTGCGGCAATGGATCACGTGCTGTTGGGCTATGGTGGATGCAGCAAAATAAAGCTGAGGTGGTGACGTTCCAGTCGATCGGTGGTTTTGTAACGACGAAGCTAATTGACGCAGGCACTGGGCTTATTGAAATGATTTTGCCGACACCTGTTATTGATGGAAGCGTTGATCTTGGTGCATATCAAGTGCATTCAAATCCAGCACCGGTTGTTGTTGTTGTGGGTAACCCGCATGTTGTTTTGTTTGTTGAAAATGATGCACATGTCGAATCATGGGGAGCTGCCATTGAAAAGTTATCCGTTTTCCCCGCAGGGATTAATGTGAATTTCGTGACGCGTGTGTGCGCTAATACGATTGATCTTACCGTGTGGGAGCGTGGCGTTGGTCTGACGCCTGCATGCGGTACAGGGGCGGCTGGAACGGCTGTAGCTACTGCTGCTCGAGGCCTTGTTGATGATGCGCAGCCTATCACGGTTGTTCAAGCTGGTGGATCGTTATCAATAGAAATTAAGGATAATTGCCTGATTCAAAAGGGCAGGGCATCTATTGTGTTTGACGGCGTGATTGATGTCTCTCAACGTCATCACGAGGAGCTATAGCTCCGTGGTGATCCAGGCTGTTCTGGATTGCCACACCTCTTTGAGGTTCGCAATGACGAAAAATAGTAAATAGTGCCGGACCGTTACTTCCCCTTAGCAATATCATCCCAAAAGTCTTTAACTTTTGTGAAAAAGCTATGCGCTTGAGGCGTGTTTTTCTCGCGTGTCGTGTCGGTATTGAATTGCTCCAGAAGTTCTTTCTGTTGTTTACTCAAATTTACTGGAATTTCAATCGCGGCCTCAACAATCATGTCGCCACGAATGCTGCTGCGAACGGACGGCATACCTTTTCCGCGTACACGGAATTGCTGCCCATGTTGTGTGCCCGCGGGTATTTTAACATCCACATGACTGCCATCAATTGATGGAACATCGATATGTCCACCTAAGGCCGCTGTCGTCATTGAAATAGGAACTTTGCAGAAAATATCAGATGCATTTCGTTTGAAGAATCTATGTGCCTTGATACTAATAAAGACATAAAGATCCCCTGTTGCGCCGCCTCTAACACCAGCTTCACCTTCGTTTGAAACACGAATACGTGTGCCATCATCAACGCCCGCAGGAATTTTAACTTCGATGTTCTTTTCTTTTTTCGATCGACCTTGGCCACCGCAGCTTTTGCATGGGTTTGAGATCATTTGTCCTGTGCCATTACATGTTTGGCATGTGCGCTCGACAATGAATAGGCCTTGCTGGAAGCGTACTTGGCCGCGTCCCTTACAGGTTTGGCAAGTGGCTGCTTTTGATCCATCTGCGCTGCCGCTGCCATTGCAAGGTGTGCATGATGAGTAGGTGTAGAATTTTAAGTTCGCTGTTGATCCTTTGAACGCATCTTCAAGTGAAACATCAAGATTGTAACGAATATCATTGCCTTGTTGTTGTGCTGCGTGGCTGCCGCCATGATCATCGCCAAAACCGCCGGCGCCGCGGAACATTGCGTCAAAGATATCAGAGAACCCACCAAAACCTGCGGCGCCGGCGCTTCCGTGGAATCCACCTTGACCGCCGCCCTGGCCTGCACCTTGTTGAAAGGCAGCATGACCAAATCGATCATAGGCTGCGCGTTTTTGATCGTCTTTAAGGACTTCGTGTGCTTCGTTAAGTTCTTTGAACTTGCTCTCTGCTGCTTTGTCACCTGGGTTTTTGTCGGGGTGATATTTCATGGCCTGCTTGCGGTAGGCTTTTTTTATTTCATCCGCAGTTGCGCCTTTTTGAACCCCGAGAATGTCGTAATAATCTTTTGACATTTAATTTTACACCTTAATTTAGTTTTGCACCTTAAACACAATAAGGGGGATATACCCCCCTTTACTGTTTTATAATTTTATGCGTGAGCAATTATCCATGCTTGCGATCATCATCTTTATTCACAACATCAGCTTCAAGAATTTCTTCATGTTGGCCGCTATCGTTTGGTGCTTCGCCAGCTTCTTGTGTTGCTTTATAGATTGCTTCACCTATTTTCATGGAAGACATTGTAAGCGCTTGAATCTTTGCCTTAAGGTCTTCAAGATCTTCAGTTAGAAGAGCCTCTTTCAATGCAGCGATATCTGATTCAACAGCTGTTTTGTCGTCAGCTGAAATCTTGTCGCCATGCTCAGCGAGTGACTTTTCTGTGCTGTGAACCATACCATCGCCTTGGTTTTTAGCTTCGATCAATTCACGGCGCGCTTTGTCAGATTCAGCGTTTGCTTCAGCTTCGTTCACCATATTTTGGATTTCTTCTTCTGACAAACCACCAGATGCTTGAATGCGGATTTGGTGCTCTTTATTCGTTGCTTTGTCTTTCGCTGAAACCTGTACGATACCGTTTGCGTCGATGTCGAATGTTACATCGATTTGTGGTGTGCCACGTTGTGCTGGCGCAATACCTTCAAGTTCGAATTGACCAAGCATTTTGTTTTGTGCAGCCATTTCACGTTCGCCTTGGAACACGCGAATCGTAACCGCTGTTTGGCTATCTTCTGCTGTTGAGAATACTTGGCTTTTGCGTGTTGGAATCGTTGTGTTGCGATCGATCAGACGTGTAAACAAACCACCAAGTGTTTCGATACCCAATGATAATGGCGTCACGTCGAGCAACAATACATCCTTAACGTCGCCTTTTAGAACGCCGCCTTGGATCGCCGCACCAACTGCAAAGACTTCATCAGGGTTCACACCGCGGTGTGGTTCACGACCAAAGAAGCTTTTTACAGTTTCATGGATCTTTGGCATACGAATCATACCACCAACCATGATCACTTCATCGATTTGGCTTGCGGTAACACCAGCGTCACGAAGTGCAGCTTTGCATGGTTCCATTGTGCGTTGTACAAGATCATCAACCAATGCTTCGAATTTCGCACGTGTCAATTTTACGTTAAGGTGCTTAGGACCAGATGCATCAGCCGTGATAAATGGCAAGTTGATGTCCGTTTGCATTGATGTTGAAAGTTCGATTTTTGCTTTTTCAGCAGCTTCTTTTAAGCGTTGTAGTGCTAATTTATCTTGACGAAGGTCAATGCCTTGTTCTTTTTTAAATTCATCCGCAACAAAATCAATGATACGTGCGTCAAAGTCTTCACCACCAAGGAATGTATCGCCATTCGTTGATTTAACTTCAAAAACACCGTCACCGATTTCAAGAATGGATATATCGAATGTACCGCCACCAAGGTCATATACAGCAACTCTACCTGACGCGCGCTTTTCCATACCATAGGCGAGAGCAGCTGCTGTTGGTTCGTTCAAAATACGAAGAACGTCAAGGCCAGCAATGCGGCCAGCATCTTTTGTTGCTTGGCGTTGTGCGTCGTTAAAGTACGCTGGAACGGTAATGACAGCTTCGGTTACTGGCTCACCAAGGTATGCTTCAGCTGTTTCTTTCATTTTTTGCAAAATGAACGCGCTTACTTGGCTAGGACTGTACTTTTCTCCACGTGCCTCAACCCAAGCATCACCTTTGTCAGATTCAACGATTTTGTATGGAACAAGACCCATATCTTTTTGTGTCATAGGGTCTTTGAAGCTACGGCCAACCAAACGCTTAATTGCGAAGAGCGTATTTTCTGGGTTTGTGATACCTTGACGTTTTGCAGATTGTCCAACTAGTCGTTCGCCATTTTCGGCAAAGCCAACGATTGATGGTGTTGTGCGTGCACCTTCAGAATTTTCAATTACGCGTGTGTTTTTACCGTCAATGACAGCAACGCATGAATTTGTTGTTCCAAGGTCAATTCCTATTACTTTTCCCATAATTTACTCCTCTGAAATTTAATTTTTAGCAGCATATCGCTGAGACTGCTAACAATATACAATTTGCAGAAAAGAAAATCAAGTTTTTGTGTGTGTTTTTATGTTAAAAGAAAGGAATTTTGTTTTAGGCAGTGGCCGCCGTGATATTTGCTGACGGCTATCGTAGCAAATGGCGCACCCGAGACGACTCGAACGTCCGACCTTTGCCTTCGGAGGGCAACGCTCTATCCAACTGAGCTACGGGTGCATGAATGCCCATCCTTATTTCAGACAGGTACATTCTTTTATAGACTAAAGAGTGTGGTTGTTAAAGAGGTTAATCTTCTATTCTCGCGAATCTAATAGATGCTGATGCCTCAGACCTTACTATTTCTGTTAAAGATGCAGGCGTATGGCCGCCGTAAACTTTAATAACCTCACCTGCGCAAAGGGCTGCAATTTGACCAGCTTCAATGATACTCTTTCCTTCTAAAAGTTCGTATATTAGTCCAGCTGCAAACACATCACCTGCACCTGTCGGATCCAAGACTTCTGAAGGATCTACATCTGGGCATGAAATGAAATAAATGCCAGTTTCATCGTAAACATAAGCCCCTGCAGAGCCACATGTAATAGCCCCACTTTTTCCTTGTGCTTTCAAATTTTTGACTGCTGAGAGTGCATCCTCTGTATGTGTTAATATTTTTGCTTCACTTTCATTTCCTATAATAATACTTGCATAATCTCTGATAAATGCATGAATTAGTGTTGCAAAATATTCGACGCAAAAATCAGCAGATAGAGTAAGCGCCACTAAGTTGCCATTTTCAATTGCTTTGTCAGCAACGCTTTGAACAGACTGATGTGTGTCAGGAGTTTTGTCGTTAAATGAATATCCTTCTGCAAGGAAGCATTTTGCTTTTGCAGCTTCCTCAATATCTTCCTGTGATAGTCGAAAATTGCCTGATACACCTAAGCTTGTATACATTACACGGTCAAAGCCACCTCTATCATTTTCGGATATAAATATAGTGCATATGCCGGATCCTAAGTGACTTTCTTGTGGGGGTGCAAGGCGGTAATTAATGCCGTTCTTTTCTAAGCTCGCTTTGTATGATTCTGCTAAAATGTCATCCGCTAGAGTGCCCATAAGAATCACCCCTAATCCTAGATTCCCAAGGGTAACCGCTGAGTTTCCTGTTGACCCCCCAGCTTCACTATATATTTCCGCATAACCAGCGCTTTGTGCAAGAGCAGCTAAACGATTTGCTTCGTCAGAGTCAATTAAATAGGTGCCGTCTGTTTTTAGGCCATTATCTGTTAGAAAAGCTCTATCTACTTTATAAAACACATCATGAATGCAATTTGTTATGGTTGATACATCTTGTCTATCAGCACTTGAGGCGAAGAGTGTCGATAGTGTAAATACTAAAAACAGTACAGAAATAATAATTCTATTCACGTGTGGATCCTTAAATTTAAAAGCATACGATGTTATAGCCCAGCTGAAATGGCGTGTCTATAAAAAATACGTCATATTTTAAATAATATGGAGATTATTATCCTACACTTTTATTGTTTGTCTCTCTTCTGGTTATGCCCACGTTATTGCTGTGACGAGTCTGAAAAAAATGCATTACATAAATGTAATATTTTTACTTATTCTAGGTGCTCTATAGCACCAAAAAGCCATGCTGAATACAACGACGGACCACCCTTGATGCAATGTCCCAAGGAGAACAGGAACGCTGTGAAGCAACGTTATGATTCCAAGGAGTACTTGTCCTAGCACAGCAAGTCCATACCATGAGGTGATTTTTTGTTTCCATACGCCAAGGCATCCTGACAAAAACACAAGTATTGCTAGTTGTCGGTGTATAAACTGAACCGTGGCATGATTTTCAAAAAAATTGCGCCAGACAGGTTTTATGTGGTTCCATTCAGCTGGGATCCATTGTCCTTCCATCAGTGGGAATGTGTTATAGATTAGGCCTGCTTTGTGTCCTGCGACAAGGGCGCCATAAAATACGGTCATGATGACAAGAAAAAGGTTTGCAATGCTCCATCCTGAAGGACGACTTTCAAGAAGATCATGAGGAATTGCCTTAAGTCGATAGATTGCGTTGAGGGTGAGTGCTGTTAGTGCAAAAGCCATAAGCAAATGGATGCTGAGTCGAAATGGGCTCACCATTGGGTCATGTGTCAGACCACTTTTAACCATATACCAACCTAGGAATCCTTGAAAGCCAATCAATAGCAAGAGCAATATGCCTGTGATTTTTAAGTGAGGTGTTAATTTTTCACGTGCCCAGAAAATGATCATTGGGAATAAGACGTATAACCCGATGAAGCGCCCCAGTAAGCGATGTGAATATTCCATCCAAAAAATGGACTTAAACGCACCAAGGGACATGCCTTTGTTGACTAGTAGATATTCAGGCGTTTTCATGTAATTTTCAAATTCAAGCGTCCAGTCACTGAGAGAGAACGGTGGGATAATACCCGAGATGGGTTTCCATTCAACAATGGATAAACCTGAGTGCGTGAGGCGGGTGGCGCCGCCCAGCATAATCATTGCCAAGATAAGGATAAACAAACCCCATAGCCAAATGGATATGCTTGAGTCTGTTTTTGATCCGAATCTTAATGTGCTCATGGGGTCTTCATTTCAGTGATGATTTTATCGATAGCAATATTTGCCTTCTTCATTGTTTCGACTGGTTTTTTTTGTTTTGCAGCTTTGTGCATATAGTCCAAAGCCTCTTCTTCAAGGATTTCATTTATAATAACATGTGCATCTTCATTGATGTCTTCGAGTTCTTTATTTTTCGCAGCCATACGCATGTATTTTAGAGCCATATTTGGTGATTTTTCTGTACCAATTCCATCGCGATATAAAATGGCTAGATTGAATTGAGCTGACCCAGACCCTAAGTCAGCTGCTTGCTTATAGAGGCGAAAAGCTTCTTCTTCATTTTTTTCAGTTCCATCTCCATCAAGGTAGCTATCAGCCAAAGCAGCAATGGCAGCTGGGTGTTTTAATGCGGCTGCTTTTGCAAAATAGATGCTTGCATCACGTGGGTTGCGTATTCCATTGTCGTAAACGCCGTTTAGAACGAGTACACCTTTGAGGTAAAGTGCTTCTGGAACATATTCTTTTTCTAGATGATCAAGAAATTTACATGCCTCTTCCGGCTTTCCATTTGCAAATTGAGATTCTACAAAAGAGGTGATGTGGCTTGTGTGATGCGTATTGCTAGTGCTGTTGTCACTAAAAGCAGTGCTGGCTAGCAACAGATAAGCAGCTGCGTATGTAAGTCTTTTTTGGATAATCATTATATTTCTCCTTTTATTAGATCGTGTGAGAGGGCTTCACGTTGATGTTCATTCAGTAATGTTTTATGTGGATAGTTTGGATGTGTTATTTCAAAAATGATATTTTGATTGGATTGATGAAATAGTTTGATTTGTTCTGGTTTTAAACAAAAACGAATAAAATGTACAGCGGATGTTTTGCCGTTTTCATCCGTCCGTTCAATGTCAGCTTCATATGTTGCTTGGATTTTAGTATTGTTAATGTGTAACCACATGTGTTGTTCAATTCCACCAAGATTACTTAGAGTTCGGAATCGACGTTCCAAATCGTCTATTTCAATCATAAACGTTGCAACAAGTTCCATTGAACCATCAGGAAATTCTTGGGGCAGAAGGGGGGCATAAGCGGCAAGCTCATCAGTTAACTGTTCGGCGCCACCTTTTTCAACACGGAGCATTTCTTGAATTTGCCAACACAGCGTTAAATGATTTTCGAAATAAAAGGTTGCATCAGAACCAATTGAAATACGGCGATTTTTTTTAATAGTGATTAATTCATTTAAGAAGTCAGTACGTTTTGCACAAAAGATATCATTCGGTGGTATGTCATCTGCTGTTAGCGTGCGTTTCATATGAATTCCTCTACATTAATTAACCCGAGCACCATTGGTCTGTATAAGTGATAGCAGAATTTTGACGTAATCTAAAGGTGAAAAAGCCTAAGAAAATAATCAATTAAGGTTGTTATGTTATCAAGCCAGTTGAGGTGTTATACAAAAAACGATGCCACAAACAGAAAAAACCGATTCATGAGCATACTGGAAAACAATAGGAACAGATAAATGATTGATATAAAAAATAAGCGTTTGCTTGGGATTTTTTTATAATAGACGCGGTATGCCTCGGCCATAAATAGCGCACCTAAAATAGTGGCTGCAATGATGTACACAAGACCTAATTTGGTAAAATAAATAAGTGAGAAGCTAGCAATGACCGTTAAAAACGTATAACGCAATATGCCGCGGCGCGTGACTTCTTCGCCATGTGTAATGGGCAACATGGGCAGGCCCGCTGTTTCATAGTCATCATGTTGTTCAAGGCAAAGTGCCCAAAAGTGTGCGGGTGTCCATAAAAAAATAATGAGAAATAATATCCAGGCTGGCCAATCTGCATGACCCGTGACGCATACCCAACCAATAACGGGGGGGAATGCGCCATAAGCGCTAACCTAAGAGTTGGCTAGGTGGAGTCAATTATGTTAATCTGATAAATATAAAATTAAATATATAGTGATTTTGTAATGATTAATGCAGGACTCAATGAA
>CAIOTO010000205.1 GCA_903861255.1 uncultured Alphaproteobacteria bacterium
AATCACCTAATTTTTCTTCAGTAGCGTCTACATGCAAAAGAGCTTCTTCTTGTTGTTTCAAAAGAGCCTCTTCTTCTTGTTGTTTCAAAAGAGCCTCTTGTTGTTGTTGTTTCAAAAGAGCCTCTTGTTGTTGTTGTTGTAAAAGAACTTCTTCTCGCTCCAAACGTTCAATTTCTAATTGCGCTTCGATATTTTCCGTTAAAGGAACAGATTCAATTGCCCGCTTCAAAAGTGGATGTATAGTTAATTTTGCGTCAAATAACTGTTTTTGTAAACCTAATTTTTCGTTAGTAATTCTCGCATGAGAATCTGTCAACCCAGTAAATTTCTCTTGCTGTTCTTCCATAATTTCAAGCGCTATATGATTATCTGAAACTGCCCCCTTTAACTCATCAGTTACAATCCCTAATTTTACGACTAGATCTTGAACCTCAGTCTGCACTTCCAACAAATCTTCATCAGCGTTCATTTGCATCTGTAAAGCTTCCAATTCAGCATAAATATCTGTTCTTGCTATATGCTTGTCTGCATTCAATTGAGCTTCCAAAGGAGCAATCAATTTTTGGGCAAAAGCAGGAGTAGCGCGACTAGATAACGTTGAACGTTTTTCAGCCAATTTTCTTTCAACATATGCAGTGTTAGGACATTCTTTAATTCTTTCTCTATACATTCTTACTTTTTCTGGTGATTTAAATGTATATGTCTTATCTAGGAACGTGACTGTACTATCCTCTTCACCTAACGTAAAAGTAGCCGCATTCACGAAACAGTTCATACCTGACGCAAGTAGTGTCGCCATAGAAATCATTGCAAATTTATTATTTTTCATTGTTTATTTTCCATATTACTTGTTGTTTTATCTTAAATTATTAAGAAAAATATTGCACTTTTGTGTGCAATCAAAAAAAATTGCGCTATTTACGTGTATTTTTATTTAAATACTGACTTGCCATTGGCACCAGTGGCTGGCTTGCCAGTGGTTATGGATTTTCCATCCTTGAAATGATTCATATCGACTGTAGCCCCCCCAGAGTTACTCGTGCCGTACTGAGTTCTAGCACGCCCAGTTTTCGCCAAAGGGTTGTCTTTTCTAGTTGTTAACGTTAAGTCGCCAATCCTGCTAGCAAGATCATTGTTTCTCTCAGTCGATACTTGTGGGGCAGAACTACCCCCTTTGCGCATTGATTCTTGCAGCATCACCGTCATTCTATTATTATTTTCTATTAATGCCTTCATAGATTCATCTTGTGCTTTTTTTTGCGCTAGTAGCTCCTTAATTATATTTCCATCCTGCACACTTTTTTCTGCTTGAAGCTCAGCAGCGCGCGACATATTACCGATAGTACGAGTAGACTGAAGATACTGATTTGCAATGATTTCAAGCAATGCCATTGGGTCCATTCGTTTTAAATCAGTAGATGAACCAACAACATTGTTTCCTGTAAGAACTGTTAAAACATCATCACGATAAACACGGAGTGCTAATTCAGAATTAATAGCTTCTCTTTCCTCAATCAACTTAGAAGCAACATCTTCCAATGTATCAATTACAGAAAGACCTTGCTCAGCTGCTTGTATTATTTTCTTTTTGGACGCTTTATCGCTGTTAGCAGAAGCATTTTCTGCACTACATAACTGAGTCATCGTAGCATGAGCTCTTGTCATAGCCCCCACCATTTTTGAACGCAATAAATCTAGAACATTATCTTTGGTTACACCTTCAAAACCTGGCTTACCATTATAAAATTTAACCAATTTTTTAATAAACTTTGGCCGCTCTTCTAGTGGCGTAGCCTCGTATTCTTCAAGCCTTACGCCATATTTTAAATCTTGGTTGGTCTGTGTAATATCCACAGGTTTAGCATTAGCTAAAGCAGCCTCATCCGCAAGGGATTTTTCATGCAATAATTGAAGCTCTCTTTTACTTTTTTGAACACGCTCAAGTTGCCTCTCAACTTCATAGACAGGGCGCGTAGCACCATACGTTACCAAAGCACCCTCATCAGGTTCAAGGCGCATGCCATCATACTTCACCGCTGCAAGCAAATTTCGTCCAACAGCTTCGTACACAGGAGATCTATGTGTGTTGAGACCTGCTGATCCAGGTGACTTTTTACTGGATTGTGGAGACATACTTTCCGCCTCAATAATCTCATCTTCATACTGCATTTTGCGCACAGGAGATTTTTTAGGTGAATTACGCTCAATCGCTGCATCCAGAACGCTGTCAATAACTTGTTCCAGAGGAGATCTAGGTGACTTATGAAGCGATGTTTTTTTACGACTAGATACACCTTCTTGAGGATTCACAGTATCACTCATGTCACCAGGGCTACTAAAACCTATTTTCAAATGCGGATTATACTGGTCCTCAAAACCAAAATGAACTATGGGCGATCCAGTTACTGGATCGTTTAAAACTTCTCTGTGGCCAAAACTAGACTGACTTACCCGTCTTTGTTCACCACGCCCCGCAGCATTTCTTGCTGCACGGTCAAGCAACCTTTGACGAAATTGCAAGTTTTTAGCGTTAGAACTATCTACCTCTTCATTTCGCCTAAACTCAGCCAAAACGCGCGCAAGGCTCTTCTTAACAACAGATCTCACTGGAACGGCATTAGGGGAAGATGCTAATTCGTCTTGTACGGATTCATCAACTTTATCAGATGAATCATCAGCATGTTTCTCATCATAGCGTACACGCCACGTCGATCTAGAGCGTATTTCATCACCATTTGAAAATTCATCACGACTAGATAATTCACCTTCCAGCGCACCCAAATGACAAACGCTTCCCATCAGGATAAAAACTGTCAAAGACATTTTAGCTTGAATTTTAAATAATTTATGTGAAAATTTCATTTTATTTATTAACTCTTTTCTTATTAATTATCTTTTTGAAGTATACAAGGTTTTTTATTCTTAATTGAGATGAAACCTAACATTACATTCAACGGGTGTAAACCACTTACCAACAGGAAGTCGCAGCAATCACAAACAACTGCGTCAAATTAGACACACATTTTTGTAAAAGATTGGTGAATACGGGGGTGGATTTGTTTGGCAGGGCATGGGCGCCTGGGATGAATTAAGTGACCCCGTGCCGTCATGGCGAACCCCGCGGGGGTGTGGCCATCCAGTTGAGCTATATTCATATAATTAAAAGTTACAGTTTTTCATATTTTTTCTGGATGGCCACACCCCTGCGGGGTTCGCCATGACGAGAGTAGATTGTGCGGACTCGCCATGACGGAAGAGTGAGTGCATACTCCCCCATCGCCTACGGCGATGCAGATACAGACCTGCACGACGAATGCAGATTATGTGTAACTCGCCATGACGGAAGAGTGAGTGCATACTCCCTCATCGCCTACGGCGATGCAGATACAGACCTGCACGACGAATGCAGATTATGTGTAACTCGCCTGACGACGGAGTGAACTACAAAATAAACTTAGACAAATCCTGATTCTTTGCAAGCGCACCAACTTTTTCTTTCACATCCGCAGCTGACATTTCCACGGACTTGTCGGTTAAATCAGATGCATCAAAGCTGAGCTCTTCCAGCAATTTCTCTAATATCGTATGCAAGCGCCGCGCGCCAATGTTTTCGACATTCTGGTTGATCTCAGCAGCAAGACTGGCTATTTCCTCAATCGCGGCTGCATTAAAATCTAACTTAACACCCTCGGTCGCTAGCAAAGCCTTTGCCTGGCAAATCAAATTCGCCTCAGGCTCTGTCAAAATGCGAACAAAATCTTCACGCGTTAATGCCTTTAATTCAACACGAATCGGCAAACGCCCCTGTAACTCTGGCAACAAATCCGACGGTTTCGCTAAATGGAACGCGCCCGATGTAATGAACAAGATATGATCTGTCTTAACAGTGCCGTATTTTGTTGAAACATTTGTCCCCTCGATCAACGGCAGCAAATCACGTTGCACCCCTTCCCGGCTGACATCCGCACCCTGTCGTTCTGACCGCGCGCAAATCTTATCAATCTCGTCCAGAAAAACAATGCCATTTTGCTGAACGGCCTCTAGCGCATCGCGCACAACCTTATCTTGATCAAGCAGCTTTTCAGATTCGTCCTCGACCAGAATGTCATGCGCCTCGAGCACAGTCATACGTTGGTCTTTTGTACGACCACCTGTAAATGCTTTGCCAAAGATATCCCCAAGATTCAGCATCCCCATTTGCGCGCCCGGCATACCCGGCACATCCATCGTTGGCATTGACATATTACTATTGTCTTGCACTTGAATATCAATTTCACGATCATTCAATTCGCCATCGTGCAGCTTTTGACGAAATTTCTCACGCGTCTCGGGGCTGGCCGATTCACCAACCAATGCATCCAACACACGCTCTTCCGCAAGCGCCGTCGCCCTTACTTTGATTTCTTCGCGCATACGTTCTTTTGACATTTGAATGGATATTTCAACCAAATCACGAATGATCTGCTCAACATCACGGCCAACATAACCGACCTCAGTAAACTTAGTCGCCTCTATTTTAATAAAAGGTGCCTGCGCCAACTTTGCGAGGCGACGCGCAATTTCTGTCTTACCGCAACCCGTTGGGCCGATCATAAGAATGTTCTTGGGCAAAACTTCATCAATCAGCTCAGGCGCCAATTGCAAACGACGCCAGCGATTTCTAAGCGCAATCGCAACCGCACGCTTTGCATCTGTTTGTCCTACAATAAAACGATCAAGTTCCGCGACAATCTCGCGAGGTGTCAATGTACTCATAGACTTAAGCTTTCAACGATAATATTTTTATTTGTATAGATACATATGTCACCAGCAATTTCAATGGCGCGCCGCGCAATATATTCCGCATCAAGTGTATCAATGTCAACAAGTGCCCGTGCTGCAGCAAGCGCGAACCCACCGCCCGAGCCAATAGCCATAATGCCGTCTTCAGGCTCGAGGACATCACCCGTACCTGTCAGCACAAGCGAGACATTTTTATCAGCCACCAACATCATCGCCTCAAGTCGCCTTAAGTAACGATCCGTTCGCCAATCTTTTGCCATTTCAACACATGCGCGCGCAAGCTGCGATGGATACTGCTCTAGCTTAGCTTCCAAGCGTTCAAACAAGGCAAAAGCATCTGCTGTTGCACCCGCAAACCCGGCGATCACATTCCCACCAGCGAGACGGCGAACTTTCTTCGCTTGCGCTTTAATGATTTGCGTCCCTAACGTAACTTGGCCATCGCCGGCAATAACAACTTTGCCATTTCGGCGTATAGACACAATCGTCGTTCCATACCAAAGATCGGGTTTGTGCTGCTGCATAATTTTACTCCATTTTTCATGTATTACTTTATCGTCAACAACACTTTTGTACCAGAAAATTTATTGCGAATCGCATATCACGCAATATTTGCATAGACACACACACTTTACATTCGTTTGTTTGTAACAATATTATAATTATCCAAATTATATTTAATATTAACATTTTGTTAACATACCAATAATCATACTTAAATTGAAGGTGAAATATCCTCCACACTTCTGCACGACTTAGATTACCTCTTTTAACAGACCAAAAAAGGAGAATACTATGCAGCGTACCAGATTATTTTCAAAAGCATTTTTACTTTCATGTGCAGCAAGCCTAGCGATTATTGGCTTTGCTAACATAGCAATAGCAGCAGAAGATGAACCTTTTGATATTGATAGAAGGAACCCACACAAAAAACAACGTTTAATGGCCGATGAAACAAATAGGCGCTTCGCTCCAAGCTTGCGCAAGAAAATTAATTCCAGAAGAATTGCAATAAAACTGAAAAGTCACAGCGCACGAGATGACACATTACCTATTATAGATTCCATTGCCGATGCATCGACTGTTCTTCAAGTCGCACAAGTACAAGAAATTCCCCCACAAACAACCGTGACTATGCCATTCACTATACTGGAACTGAAAACGTACCTCACGCAGCGCATAATTGGCCAAGACGCGGAAATGACAGAACTCGCAACGTCCATTCACGCACACCTTGTAGGTCAGAAAATCAACGCATTAATTTCTGAAAACCCAGCGGAAGCAAAAAAGCAAGGATACACACCTATTAAAAGAAGCCATATTCTACTAACAGGACAGAATGGATGCGGAAAAACAGCGGCGCTTACCTGTGTTCGTGACTTCTTACAAACGCACAGAGCAGATCGCGATCTTCGTTTCCCCATCGTGTTTCAAAATCATAAAGCTGGACAAAAAAATGATTCACTTAAAGACACATTAAAAGACATCATTTATTCTGATGATTTCAGCCTTAAAGAAATAGAACACGCCATCATTTTTATTGATGATCTTGATTTACAACTTTTCTCGCAAGACACGGAAGAAAAAAGAGCTACATCGGCTGGAATTCAAGAAGACTGGCTTCCGCTCATCAGAGGCGCAAATCTTTATTTTGACACAAAACTTGCTGATGGCAGCGGCTCACTCAGCTTTAAAACAAACACACACAATATGCTATTTATCGGGACTGCTTCCTTTAAGAAACAAACACATGCGGGCATACAAATCAATGATGACTACGATTTAGAAGACACAGGCTTTTTACCAGATTTCATCGAAAACTTTCAAAACCATATTCAATTTGCACAATTCAATACGCGCATGCTTTCAAATATATTGATCAACCCCGAATCACCGTATATCAGCGAAGCAACTACGATGCTTAAAGCAGGCTACAACATCACATTGACCTTCGCACCAGATGCGTTAAGAGAAATTGTTGGAAGGTCCATAAAACACGAACATTGCGTACAACACCTAAGGACCACACTCAATATGCTGGCACGTTCCATCTTACTTACAGCAGAGACAAAGCGAGGAGAAACCATAACAATCACGAAAGAAATCATTCAAGCATTACCAGCGTCAAAGTCAAGACGCGAAAAATTTGAAGGAAAGTTCCCAGGTTATGTGTCTTAATTAAAAACAGCATTTATTAACAATAAATTAAACATTTTAATTTAACATTATAATTGAGGGGCAATAGAAATCTCTCGCATAAAACAATAAGATAAAATTATGTGCACAACGAATTTAAAATTATTAAGAGAATACGGAGCAGCCTAACAATGTCTGAATATCTTCAACAATCTGCCCACATCTCAACAGAACATTTATACCCTTATGTATGTATTAGTGTAACAAACGTTTTGCAACAGATATTTGAAGAAACACATAGCAAAAGAGTGTGCTCAAAATGAAATAACTCTATTTGTATATGACATAATACATGCTCAGCATATTCCCTTAATCAAATTAAGGAGAAAAACGTTATGTCTTGTACAAAAATATTTTCAAAAATATCTGTGCTTCTAATGACATCTAGCCTCATGAACTTTGGATTTGCAAGTTCCGAAAGCGGAGGGAAAGATCCCCTCGACGGTGAAGGATCAGGCGACAGTGGTTTGCACATCGTAAAAGCAACACAAGCGAACTATAATGAATTATTTGAACGTTTGTACAATACTGACAATCCCACAAAAAAACTCACATTAGAAGAAAGTGAAGCAATCAACAATGAGTTTTCCACATTTTTCAGAAAATATCAAAATGAAGACGAACTAGGAAGTGCAATAAAATATACAGAATGGTCTCTAATAAAAAGTATATTTAACAAAGAGGAAAGAAAGCCTGCCTGGCATTCTCAATTCTATCAATTTATTAGAGAAAGCAGCATAATTAAAAAATCTTCTACAACAGAAGATGCATCACTGACGCAAACGGTTACAAAGGTAAAAAAACTAAGAGATCAACCACCACTCAAAACACCACTATATAACCACCTCGATCTTACAATACCAGATGAAGAAATACTTAGAGCTCATGCCCTAAGAGATGTCATCGACCAAGATGAAGCCGTCTCATCTCTCACAATGGATATTTGCGATCACTTCGTCGCTTTAAGAAGAAACAAATACATTCACGAGAATCCAGCGGAAGCAACAGAAAAAGGATGGGTAACGATTCCTAAAAAAAACATACTTGTTATCGGTGAATCAGGATCCGGCAAAACAAAAACTTTTGAGGTGATTGCTCAACATTTCAAAGAAACGAATGCAGGAATTAAAATAATTAAACTTAACACAAGCGGCCTAGTCGCAAGTGGCTACAGAGGTGGGTACAATCCAACAGAAATAGGTAACAAACTATTGGATGCTGCATTAGAAATACTAGGGCAAGACATACAGGATGTAACGGATGCTGATATTGAAGATGCTCTCCAACATGTTATTGTACTGTTAGATGAATTTGACAAAATAAGAATCACAGGAAACGATGATTCAGGTGTCACAAACAGTAAAGTACAAAACGAATTATTACCATATTTTGACGAGTATGGAAAAGAACTTTTAGTCGAAAGAGAAGTTGGCCACAGCAAAAAAAGAACGGTCACAATCAACACCAAAGATGTTCTTTTTGCATGCATGGGAGCATTTTCTGGATTAAAAGAAAGATCTCAAGATGAAGAATACGTAGTATCGACTAGTGAAATAATAAATTATGGCTTTTTACCTGAGATAGTTAGCAGGCTTCCGATCATGACAACTTTCAAGCCACATACAAAAGAAAGCCTCATACGCATTTTAAAAGAATCAAGAAACTCTCAAATTGCACAAGCACTTACACTTCTATCTGATCCATCGTATAATATTATGCTCAATTTTGATGAAAAATCATATGAAGCAATTGCAAAAAAAGCAATCACATTAAAAATAGGGGCACGTTCACTCGTTCCTATCGTAGATGGAATAGTAAAGCACATAAAAAGGAATAAGAAACAGTATCAACCTAAATTCCCGGATAAATTGTAACTAGGATTACGTTTTCTGCGTGACCTCAACCATGAGCGCCATTAAAATTTCCCGTTGTGCTTTTGTGAATTCTGTTAAAATATGTCCGTATTTTCCTGAGTCATTGATCTGTGTCAATGATTCCATTTCAGCAAGTAGTTCGAGTACCGTATAA
>CAIOTO010000206.1 GCA_903861255.1 uncultured Alphaproteobacteria bacterium
AACGTGCTATTGATCTTTCTATTCCTCTCAACACAACTATCACTAATTGGGGAAAAATATGCAGATCTTTGTCTGAGGCCTCCCGTAAAAGAAAACCTCAAATGGAAAAATATCACTCCTTAGGTTAGCGCTTATGGGGTAATGCCCTTCCATTTTTACACCCATCATCCCCTAAAATCTAAACTCAACCTTCAACATTCCTGTATGATTTTGAACATTCTTATATAGCACCCCTGAGTAGGACGCAATGAATTTCAGACCTGTTCCTTTATCAAAATACGATGTATTTAATTGTAGATAATGCTTATTCTGCCTTGGCCCTGGAGGCGTCGTAAAGGTTGTTGGTGCAACAGATTGAGTCGTCTTTACAACCGCCGTACCTGAATTCTGCGCCTGATAACCATATTCATACACAAAGGTTGTGCGAATCGTGACATTCTCGCCTTTCCACATCTTACGAAGACCTATACCACCGTAATATTCAAGTGATTTATTCAAACTCGCGAGTGTGTTAATCCCATTCTCACCTGCATTACGTTCTGAGAACTTCCCAAATTGCGTATTGGCATACGTCAAACCTGCATCTAAGCGACAACTAATGCTTTTCTTGACAACATCAAACAGATAGTTGAACTGAGCATTTGCAAGATTTGTGGTTCGCTTGTACGATCCAAGGGCATAGTATGGCGTGTTCTTATCTGCCAAATCAAGGCCATAACGTTGGGCATCAACAAACGTGTTATTACGTGTGAGAAGTATTTCATGCCCCCAATGCTTCGTGTATTTATAGGTATTGAATACCCCTAAAAGCAGGCTTTTTGTTTTCGAGAACGTATTTGGATCGCCAATGTTGTGTGAGCGCGACCCCATAAGCCCAGTCAACAAACCAACAGACCAAATCTTCTTAGGATGACGTTGTTCAATTCCCATAACTGAACCACCAGACCAACTTTGGTTGCCAATATTACTGTCTGTCCGATTGGTACGGCTGCGGTTAACATAAGGGCTAACCCAAAGATGCGTATTATTCTTTTCATAAGCGACAGGGCCATTCTTCGAAATTGCTGTTAGCAATGTTTCCACAGCACCTCCCCCACTTGTTGCCGTACTCATGGGCGAAGACCCTTTGAAACGGAATGCATCCGACGTGACATTTGTTGAAACATTTTGCGATGATGGATTATTCTGGAAGACAAGATTCGTCAATTCCACTTGTTCTGCAACTGGCGCCTCTGCTACATCAATCGGCGCATTTGGCACAACCAATATACTGTCAGGTGCTACAATATCGCCATAATCAACAGTAATGATTGGGGAACCTATCAGTGTAATTTCAGCTTCATCAACGATCTCAGTTTGATCTGAATCAATAGTGAATGGCGTGTCAGCTATGTACCTTAGAATCAATGCTTTTTCATCATACGCAGAACCAGGGGCGCTTAATTTTCCACCAGTAAATCTTAGACCATTCGCAGGGCGTGCATTCCACTTGATGTTCAATGTGTCGAGCGTTAATACGCCGCCTGTTACTATAATGGGGCAATCAATTACGCCGGCTGGATAATCACCCGCATTCAGTAATGCACTCGTAATAAACGTTCCATTCAGTGCCGCATCATTTGTCACGAAGACCTTACTCGATTCACCAATTGAGTTCATTTCAACGTCATAAGCCGCACCAGATAGTGTCGTCAAACTATCCATATAGTGTGTACCAATAGAGTTTCCAGGTTTAAGCTTGCCGCTGAGCACAACAGCTTTCATGGTTCCATTACCACTTAGGATCGCATCTGAACCCACGGAAACATTAGCTTGCGGCATTGCACTATTCATAGCAACCTTGCCAGAATTTGCATTAAGTGTTCCTGTATAGTCATGGCTATCTGCTGTTAGATTTACTTTTCCTCCCCCGTCAAAATTCAAATTAGCAGCGCCGATAACTTCTTTTCCAAATGTCGATGTTGCGCCAGGCGGTGTCACAAACGCTGCCGGATCAGATACAATGACAATGTTTTGCAGGGAGACGCTATCGCCGCTATTCGCGCCTAAGTTAACAGTTGTGCCCTCACCCGATAGATTGAGTCCGCCTGAACCAAGATTTGCCCCAGACCCAATATTGACTGTTGAGCCTGCAACAGAGATATCCCCCTGTAATGTTGAGCTATTATCGCCTAAGAATGTCGTGGCACCTCCCCCACCCAAATTCAATGTTGTTCCAGACTCACTTCTAATTGGCGTCGTAATAATTGTTTCAGCGCCGACACCTGTATTAATACCTGATGTTCCTGTTAAATTAATGGGCGTTGTGATGGTTTGTGATACGCCACTGTCATTTGAAATCGTTCCACCTGCGATGTTAAGTGGCTTGCCAGATGGTAATGACGTTAGCATTTCTGTTGACACAGTCACTTGATCATTCACGTAAATTGGTGTCTGGGTTGCAGGCGCACCCTTAACCGCAAGACGACTTCCGGCACTAACTGTGGTCGATTTTGACTGTGGTTGCACAACCTCGTCTTCAGCCAATGTGAATGCCTGCTTTATCACAGATTGCAGAATAAGCTGTGTGCCATCACCTGACAAACCAAGATTAAAGGTGAGAAGATCACTGCCATCACCAGCGGTTTGCGCTGTCCAATTGAGTACTTTCTCACTGTCTATCACGAGACGGCCGTTTCTGCTTGTCATAATTGGATAGTCTACCGTTCCAGGGTTGTACGTTCCTGCCTTCAACAACACATTCACTGCGAAATCATCAGACAACGATATATCATCCATAACATAGATTTGGCTTGCTTGCTTATCAGCATTAACCTCAACATAATGTTTCACTGCTGACTGCGCGACCAAACTGTTAACATAAACGTCACTTACTGGGGCGCCGGGCAATCCACCTGGTTTAATAACTGACTTGCCCTCTAACGTAACATCACCCATAAATCCTGTTCCACCAAGCATACTATCTTTGACGGTCACATTCGCACCAACCGTGCCATTAATAAGTAAATTCACATTCCTTGCTGTAATGTTCTGTTTGTAATTACTACTACAACCTTGGATCTGTATAGTCCCAAATCCACACTTATGTGTTTCAACTTTCATGTCAGCGCCTGAAATTACACCAGACAAAGCAGCCACCATGCCAGACCGTACAGAGAAGGTCGATGTGTCGAGCATGACTATTTGGTTAGCTACCGTCATATTCTCTAGTATTACTTTACTATTACCTACAAGAGTAAGAGGCCCTGTTCCAAGCAAGCTTGTAGGTACAACTTTCCCTTCTGCTGCAATTGCATCAGTTTTTATAGTGCTTAAAAACACTAACAGCAATAGTCCGTAAATACATTTAATCATTTAAATAATACTCACATCCAATTACCAGTCATATAAATCACCAGCATTAAACTTGTACACCTTAAAAATCTCCTTTCAAAAGGTTATACTCCCTTAATTTTAACATTTTCTAAAATTTTAATCATTTTTTAACTTTTATTAACAAAAAATTAATTTTTTCATCGTGCGTTTTAAATCACGATCAGCGCATAAAAAATGCATGAAAGTTAATGGATTATTTACAAATTTATGTAATGAATAAGAAATGGTTTATGTATTAATAAAGTGTTAAAAAGTGGGATGGAGAGGGCAAGACCTGCGTATTGCGCAATTTTAGATAAATTGCCGACTATCCGCCGTCATAGCGCTGCGCCAGGTCGAAGCCTTGTGCGAAGACTGGAGCCCAGAGGGGTCTGGCCATCCAGAAAAAATAGATAAAACAGAAACTTTTAATTAAATGGACATAGGCTCAACTGGATGGCACGCCCCCCCTTGGGCTCGCCATGACGTGAATGCAGAATCATCTCAAAATTGAACGGCTATAAACTAAAAAACCCTCTCGCTTTTATGCTGAGAGGGCTTTTTAAAAGATGTGCTTTATGATGAACTAGCTATAAATCACCCAGGCGGATTATCTCCCATTCCAGCTCGACGCCGGTTGTGTCTTTCACGGTTTGCCGAACGTGCTCGCCCAATTGTTCTAAATCCGCAGCCTTTGCTGCATCAAGGTTGAGCAGGAAATTACAATGTTTTTGCGAAACTTGGGCGTCGCCCATCATTAGGCCACGACACCCTGCTTGATCAACCAATTTCCATGCCGCCATGTTAGCTGGATTCTTAAACGTACTGCCGCCAGTGCGACCACGAACAGGCTGGGTGTCTTCGCGTTGCTGTAGATGTGTGTTGATGCGGGTGTGAATAGCCTCTGGATCATCTGAACGTAGCATGAAACTTGCACGCACAATAATGGCGCCTTTTGGCAAATTACCCTTGCGATATTGCATGGAAAGATCTGCCGCATGCAGTCGCGTCAATACGCCATCAACACCAACAATCTCAACCCAATTGATAAAATCTTTAACCTCGCCGCCATACGCGCCAGCATTCATAGCAACCGCGCCGCCAATGGTGCCAGGCACGCCGACGAGAAATTCAATCCCCGACAAACCCTTTTCAGCACACGCTAATACAAATGTACGGTCTAAACATGCCCCGCCAGCGATGACTTCATTACCATTGAATGCGATCTCTGAAAAGCCAGAGCCTAACTTGATTACAACGCCTTTAATGCCGCCATCGCGCACCAATACGTTTGACCCAGCACCAAGCATAGTCACTGGCACGGTTGGATCTTTATCTTTGATAAACGTAATTAAGTCTTCGACATCTTTTGGTTTAAATAAAACCTCTGCCGCACCGCCAACTTTGAACCACGTCACCTTCGACAAGTCAAACGCGAACGCATAGCGCCCTCGAACATTTGGTAATGTAAACGGTGAAACGTCAGTCATAGATGCAACACTATTGGTCATGCATGCACCGAATTACCATTCGCCACATATGTTGCGTCATCCCATAATGCATCAAGCTGTCCTGGCAACGCCGCCGCCCAATACGTGATCGTACCCGCCCCCATGCATACAACCATGTCGCCCGCTTGTGCGATGCGACGAATCAACAATGGCAATTCACGTTGCTCGGCTAAATCATACACATGTGACACGCCTGCTTCACGTATAGCTTTCGCTAAATTAACAGAATTAATCCCTTCAATCGGATCTTCGCCGGCCGAATATACAGGCGCCACAATTACATGATCACAACCATCAAACGCATTTGCAAAGTCATTAAATAAATCATTCAAACGCGTGTAACGATGTGGTTGCACAACAAAAATTGTTTTGCCATCAGGGCATGCTTGCTTTGCAGCTTTTACAACAGTTTTAATTTCAACGGGGTGATGCGCATAATCATCAATAACCGTCACGCCACCAGAAACACCGACGTGTGTAAAACGACGCTTAACACCTTTAAAGTTCGCAAATGATTGACGAATGGTATCATCGCTAATGCCAAGTTCTTGCGCAACCACAACCAGTGATAGCGCATTTTGCACGTTATGAAGCCCCATCATCGGCAACGTTACATCACGAATTCTTCTGGGGAAAGCAAGCACATTTGATTGATCTGAATTGAAATGCAACGCCAAGTCAGGCGCCATATCAATGTCAAACGTTACGCCGCTTGCGTTTGGACGAATATTAACAGCGCGCACCATCGCGCCTTCTTCCAAACCATAGCTGACAAGGCGACGTTCAGTAATTTTAGTCAGCAAATTTGCAACAACCGGATGATCCGAACACAAAACGCCAACGCCGTAAAAAGGCATATTGTTGATAAATTTCACAAAGGATGCTTCAAGATTTTCAACTGTCTTATAGTATTCCATGTGCTCTGGGTCAATGTTGGTCACCACAGCAATCGTTGGAAATAATTTCATAAAGCTGCCGTCAGACTCGTCCGCCTCAACAACAATCCAATCACTTGTGCCTAGACGTGCATTTGTATTGTATGCATTCAAAATACCGCCGTTAACAACGGTTGGGTCAAGTCCAGCTGTTTCAAATAAGCAGGCCATCAATGATGTTGTCGTTGTTTTACCGTGTGTGCCTGCAATCGCGACTGACCGTTTAAGACGCATCAGTTCTGCCAGCATTTCAGCACGTTGAATCACAGGAATGCGCAATTCATGCGCACGTACAACCTCTGGATTCGTAGGTTTAATCGCAGACGAAACAACAATAACCAAGCAATCATTCACATTATCAGCGTTATGACCAACCATTGTTTTTACACCAAGGCTATTTAAACGTTGTGTGTTTTGGTTTTCGCCAGCATCAGATCCCGTTACCTTGTAACCAAGATTGTGCAGGACTTCGGCAATACCACTCATCCCAATGCCACCTATTCCAATAAAGTGGATTGCTTTTTGTGTTTTATTTGGGAATATACCGAGTGGATTCATGTGGTCTCCTGTTAGGTGTTGTTTTCTAATTTGTCATCCTCGGACTTGATCCGAGGATCTATGAAGGTGAAAGGGCAAATAATTAGCAATGTTTTTTATTAGGTTTTTAATGACAATCTATATGCCTCTTTGACTGTAGAGATCTTCGGGTCAAGCCCCAAGATGACACGTTACTAAGTCCATAGATGGCAGAGCAAAGCATTCACTATCGATAGCAAATATCACTTAACCTCTGCAACGATATTCCATACGCGTTATGCGCCATCCCAGGGTTACATATAAATTGCGCAAATGTCGAGCTTTATTAAGTAAACATATTAACACAAGAATAAATAAAATGATAGATAGTATTTAATTCACGTCGAAATTGTTTTCCTGCCTTCATTTTCCACCCTTATACGACAGAGAAATTCGTTTTTAGTTGCAGACAAAAACAAATAATAATATTAAATATTTAGACAATATGAAAATATTGATTTTATTTTAATTAAATGTTAACCATAAAAATGCTACTATGTATAATTAATGATTACCCTAAACATGATTGGTTTGAATAAATTTCTTTTCGCCGTGATAACATTTTCGCTTGTAACGCAAAGCTTTGCCATGCAAGCCGTTAGAGATAACTATCGGTGGCGGCATGAAGCCTATAATCCGTTTCCTGCAGATGATAGAATCCCAGGTTACACAGGCGAACTGAATAAGATTTTCAGGAACAAGCCATCAAACAAGCCTGCGAAACCTGAAGAGAAAAGAGATATTTTAAAAGCGGTGATGGCCACAGCGCTTATACATGGTGATGACATGTCTCTTCCAGCACATGGCATTGATCCTAACAATGTTGATTTATTTAGACATTATGAAATTCTTCGTATTACACAAAAAATTTCACAAAAACTTGCTGCAGATCTTGTGTCTGATAGCCTTAGCGACGTATTAAATGGCATCCCCAATATTGATGAAGTTCGTTCACTTGAAATTTATGGTGGTATAACTACAGAGAATTTGATCGGATGGTTTAATGAAGCACTTAATGAACATATAGATGGTTGGTCACAAATTGAAAATTCTCCTCAATCATTTATAGATCTCAATCATAAGCAGAGTGCAGATGCGATCGACGCTGCCCTAAAACTCAGCAGTGGTAAAGACACAAAACTAGCTCCGCTTGCAAAACAATTTATTCGAATTTTCTGCAGTCTTACAAAAGAAGAACAACGTGATATTGCTGAAAAAGAAGGAACTCCACTCATAGAATACTTTGATCCAAATCAAGATTGGATTACGAAAGAAACACTGATCTATATGCTAGAATCCCTAAACGCAGTACGCAAAGTTAAGGCGCGTTCACAAGAAAGAATCGCTGCTGACAAAGCTCAGAAGGCTATAGATGATGCTCGTAAAGAGGCAAATCGGGAGAAGGATGATGAGTTCTTTAGGGAGAACAGAAGAAAATTTAAGGAAGCTGAACAAGCAACACAAAAAAGAGAGGCACAAGCAGCTAAAGAAAAAGAAGAAGCAGCTAAAGGAAAAGCAGCAGCAGAAGCACTGAAAAATTATACAGGCATAATTGAAATGGCAACAGCACCTTTTGTTGGGCTGCCAGGAAATGCGTTTGATTTTCTTGAACGTTTGAAGGATATTGGCGCCTTTTGTTATCTTAATGACATGAAAGAACAAGCAGATTGGATCAAAACTCTGATCTTAACTTTTGCCGATTTAACAGAAGCGGGGCAAGCTGCATTAAGAGACCGGTGGGATCAAATTCGCGCGGCTAGACGAGAGAATGACACAATAACGAACATCGATTATGTGTTAGATTTATACTTATATTTAGAACAGGAAATGAACGCAGGAAGAATTGCTCTTAAGCCTAAAGAGGCTGTTCGCAAAGAAACTGCTATTCCGTCAGCAAAAAAGGCATCTATTCCTGATCCAAAAGAACGCGTATGGAGCTTTTGGAGATCCTCAACTGGAACAGGCACAAAGCAGTTTCGAATGCCTGCTGGACTAAACTATAAAGAACAGGAATATGTATCATTCTTTATGGATAATGTTATGCCTAAGCTTTATGACTTATTTAAACAAAAGAAGATTGGCACTCAATTGGTTGAAGGCGTAATTCGCGCGGCATCTATGGGATTAATTGGCATCACAGAGAAAGATTTCTACTTAAATGAATTTGAGAGAAGGCTTGATGATGACCTAAAGAGAGCTGATTCTAATGGAAAAATAACACGCGAAAGTTTTTACACAATTTCACCGGAAACCAAGGATAAAGAGAGCCGGAGATTTGCAGGTATTGATGATGTAGCTCCATTTTTTGGCGCTATTGGGCCAACGTTTAACCGCATAACAACATTTAATGCTCTCCACGCACAAGATGAATCAGATGGATTTATAAAAGAATATAATGCATTAGGGGCTAACCAGCGAACTCCTGAAAAAATCAGGGAATTAAAAGATAAGCAAAAAAATATTCTCGAGGCAAAACTAATAGGCCTACCTACCACTATTCAGCAAACATTCTCATTTATGCTTGATAAAAAATGCTCTGATGATATTTGGGTTAGATTTATTGAAGGATTTAATACTCGCGCATGCTATGACGGAACTTATGATCAAATTGTGCCGATTGGAACAGAGATATCTGCAAGCGATGATGGTAAGAATCAAAGGTCGCCAAATAAAATTTTTGCAAAAATGCTAACTAAAATTCCCGCAGATTTACAAGGTGTCCTAAGGTATGATCGAATGGATTTATTTGTAAATGCGGCAAAAAAGGCATCGGCAGGAAATGCTGAAACGCCAAGCAATGCTTTCTTTGAAAGCGCACGTTTAGAGACGTATTTTCAAGGAAACACGGATGCTGTTCGAAATGTTGTCGGGACGGGATCAAACGGAAGATGCAAGTTAACTGACAAGGAAATGCTTGAGCTAATATATTGGGGTTACGTAATGACTGTTGATGGTATAGATGCACCAAAAGAAATTCGGGTTTTATTTACGGATTGACGGGGATAGTACGTGGCGCTGGCAAATATCACTTAATCTCTGCAACGATATTCCACACATTCTTAGCCGCCTCTGGATGCGCAAATTGACGAATAGCGATCGCCTTTTGAGTAAGTTCATCTGAATTTTCCAAATGCGTCATTAAAAACTGCGCAAGTTTATCAGGTGTTATACTTGTTTCACGCTTAACCCATGCCGCCTTCGCTGCCACGAGATGTGCTGCATTTTGCGCTTGATCACCCTCAGCTGAGCCATGAAACGGTACAAACAGCATTGGTTTTCCAGCAATTGCACCTTCCGCCACCGTCGATGCACCTGACCTACTAATAACAAGATGGGCATCTTTATAGTAATTTTCAATAGGCGATAGAAAAGTTTTTAAATGAACCTTGCAACGCGTGCCTTTATACGCCAATTCGGTGTCTTCCATTTGTGGTGGCCTGCACTGCTGCGTGATCACAAGACGTTTTTGCATCTCTTTAGGAAGTTTATGAATAGCTTCAGGCATGAGGGTTGAAAAAATTTTAGCCCCCTGGCTGCCACCAACCACAAGAATATTAAAACGTTCATCTGCCGCTGGCACTGCATAAACGTCATTCATCAATTCACATACACCAGCACGCACTGGATTCCCCGTCACGTGAAAACGTGCATCAACAGACGATCCCTCAGCAGGCGGGAATGACAGCGCCACCTTCTTTGCTTTTTTCAGCAACAATCGATTTGCTTTTCCTAAGAAAGCATTTCCTTCATGTAAAATAGTTGGAATGCCCATCCACTGTGCCGCAAAAACGCACGGAAAAGATGGATAGCCACCAAAACCAACAACTGCCGTAGGGCGCACTTTACGCAACCACAAAAAACATCTTAAGATCTGAAAGCCTAAGCTAAAAGGGTAAACCAACCGTCCGAACAGCCAATGATTACGAACAATTGTGCATACAAAAGATGGTTCTCGGTGATTATGTTTAAAAAAAACAACGCCGCGACTATCGGTAACAAGCAAGGCTTTGTGATCAGCGTTTTCAATTTCATCGGCAAGACTAAGTGCTGGAAAAAGATGCCCACCTGTCCCGCCGCCGGAAAGGACATATGTACGTGGCGTAGGTTGAGGAGCATCTAATGGCGGAGTGGATGAGGAAAGTTCTTTGTGCATAGAATTTCATTCTTATATAAGATTTGATAAAATTATAGCAAATATACGCTTCTTATATCAAGTTCTCGATTTTTTTTGCTGTACTGTTCCTATTTCAGCTGCCTCTTGACGACCAGTGCACTTCGGGAAAAACATCCTCTGTTGCGCTGCTTATTTTCTTTCTCTTTGGTGTGAAGGGTTTGGATGTTTTCCGAACAGTGCTTTTGGCCGCTCTTTCTTCCTCCGAATCGGAAGAAAAAATTCCTTTAAAAAATTCTGAGTCAGTCATTGAGTGGCCGCTTTGGCATAACCCCATAGTGACCAGAAAATAAAAAATAGACATTGATGTGAATTTCATACTGCATCCGATTTAAAGTTGAATCACTATAATTTGCATTGATGTGTCTGATTGTTATTAAAAATCAATCCGTCTTAGAGGTTGTCGTTACTATCCCAAGTTCCAATTGAATCCTCATAGCCATTTGCATATGCAGGGAAGTCGGCGGCCGTTAAATCACCAAAGTCAAATTCAAGATCTTGCTCAAAAGCCTGCGATGTTACTAGGTTTTCTCCACATACTTTCTTTGCCGAACGGCTTGTTGTCTTTGATGCTTCCGATTCATTATCCGTATTCACAGGTTGCTTTTGAGTTAGGGCGACATCTGTCAGCGCTGCAGCTTTGCGCTTTGGCACCCTTATGTTATGCTCCCTAAGTGCATCAACTGTAAGTCCACTTTCACGTCTTTTTTGGCTGCCACGGGATGAGATGGCCTTAGGTTTTGCTCTCTTTCTGTCCTCATTTGCTACTTTTACGATAAAATTCCCTGTGCATGTTTTATAGTGTGGATCTGCCGCAAGTCCCCTTCGTTTTTGTCTTGTTTCTGGGCTTACTCTTGTTCTGCTTACCAATGAAATAAGATTGTACAGGTGCACATTCTCTGCATTTGCGTGGCGTAGAAAAGCGTGATCTTGAAATTGAAAGAGCTCACTCACAATTTCAGAATTGATTTTGCATTTTCGTGGACGTGCAGCAAAAAAACACAAGGTTTTAATGTCAGCCTCCTTCTCGCTTCTTTTAGCTTTTTCGATCGCATATTTAAAAAGTTTACTATATTCCAAGGTTGTGATTTCCATTATTTTGAATGAACATAAAAAATCCATGATTTCATGTTTTTGATGTTCTATGGCAAGGCGCATTAAGTCATTAAGCCAAGATTCACTAATTCCATGAGCATCATGCAAGTCTTGAAAATCACGCAACAAAGTTCCTGGCGTTTGGATGACTTGTTTAAATTCATCCTTTTTCGAATCATCAGCGCACTGTCGGGCGTCAAATCGTGTTAATGTGCGTGTTTCTTTGATTTCAATGTGCGGGCGTATGGTTGTCATGGCAAATGTATCTTGTACAGGAAGTGTTTCTGCCCTGACATGCAGAGTCTTAGAAAAGAAAAATGCAATGACTGTCAATACGAGAGAAATAGATTTGTTTTTATGCATAAAATTGATTTCCTTATAAGATTTTTAAAGGTTACAGACTGTATATGGATATTTTAAATTATTTTTCAATAGCAAAAAATGTCAATGCATAAGAAAAATAAAATGAATATTG
>CAIOTO010000207.1 GCA_903861255.1 uncultured Alphaproteobacteria bacterium
AAATAATATCGCAATCAAATAAATGAAAGTCAATATATTAAAAAAATGAATATTCCTCTACCCACACACCTGCAACAACGTCGCCTTTTGATTTGGCGTAACATCAAACGCGCCACTCAGCGTCACCTTAATCGTACCAATACCCGGAACCGGCACTAAGAAATGCAGCACGGTTCGGCCTTTTTTAAGGCCCTGCACAATCTCGCCAAGATACGCGACATTCGCCCGTTTGGGGTCAATGGAAAGTTCCAACGAATCAACTTTAGCCTTATTATCCAACGGCTCTAGCCCATTCCCAGTCAGCCTGAAACTTTCATCGCCATCGGCTTTTAAATTCCCAGTTACATACACGGCCTGCCCTGGAATTAATTTATCCCTTACGGATGCAAACGCCTCTGAAAAGAACGCAACCTCAAACACACCAGTCAAATCGGTCAACGACACAAACGCAAAACGATCACCTTTTTTAGATGTGCGCTCTTGCTTTGTCAAAATAATCCCCGCGAGGGCCACTGTTTGATTACTGCTCGTTGCACGTTCCAACAGATCGCAACTTTTCACCACGCCTAATCGATCAAGCACATCTTTGTACATATCCAAAGGGTGCGCGCTTAAATAAAATCCAATGGCATCAAATTCATTTTGCAAACGATCAAGCGGCGTCCATTCCATCACATTCGGCAGTGGTACATCTTTTGTCGTTTCACTAGCTGTGCTACCAAACAGCATGCGTTGCTTGCTTGATTTTTCAGATCGTATTTGCTGAGAAATTCCCAATAATGCCTCTAAGCCTTCACTCAGCTGCCGGCGATTTGGGTGCAAACAATCAAACGCACCTGCGTTCACCATATTTTCAAGCTGCCGTTTGTTGATAACAACGGGGTCAATACGGGTTGCAAAATCACGTAAGTTTTTAAATGGACCATTCTTGTTGCGCTCTGCAATTAGTGATTCCATCGCCTGCGCCCCGACGCCTTTAAGGCCGGCCAATGCATACCTGATGCCGCCATCTTCAACATTAAAGTTTACACCTGATTCATTCACACTTGGGGATAACAGGGGGATTTCTTGGCGATCAAGGTCTTGACGATACACATTCAGCTTATCGGTATTGTGCATATCCAATGTCATGGTTGCCGCAAAAAACTGTAGTGGATAATTGGCTTTAAGATATGCCGTTTGATAAGCTAACAACGCATACGGAGCCGAGTGAGACTTGTTAAAACCATACCCAGCAAACTTTGCCATCTGATCAAAAATCTGTGATGCAATAGTTGGTTTAATACCGTTTTTAATGGCGCCTTCAGTAAACAAGGCACGCTGCGCATCCATTTCGGATTTAATTTTCTTACCCATCGCACGACGGAGCAAGTCAGCGGCGCCAAGCGTATAGCCACCCAAAACCTGTGCAATCTGCATGACCTGTTCTTGGTAAACCATAACGCCATAGGTAGGCTCTAAAATATCTTGCAACAGCGGGTGCAAATACGTAACGGCTTCTTCACCATGCTTACACGCCAAATAACGCGGAATGTCATCCATTGGACCTGGACGATACAAGGCAACAAGGGCGATCAAATCTTCGAACCGGTCAGGCTGAAGTTTCCGTAGCACATCACGCATACCAGCACTTTCCAACTGGAATATACCGACAGCCTCAACCCGGCAAAGCAGAGCAAACGTCGCTGGATCATCCAACGGAATCGTGTGAATACGGAAATCTTCGCCCGTTAGGTTTCGCACCAATTGGCAGCAAGACTCAACCACAGTTAATGTCTTTAGCCCCAAAAAGTCAAACTTCACCAACCCAGCTGTTTCAACATATTTCATATTGAATTGCGTCACAGCCAAGTCAGACTTTTCATCGCGATACAGCGGCACTAGCTCATCAAGCGGTCGATCACCAATTACAACACCGGCCGCATGGGTAGATGCGTGACGATACAAGCCCTCAAGCTTCATCCCCATATCCATCAACCGCGCGACCATTTCGTCGTCATCACGTTGCTGTTTAAGCAGCGGCTCATGCTCAATCGATTGCGCCAATGTCATCGGATTTGCCGGATTATTCGGAATCATTTTACAAATACGATCGATCTGCCCATATGGCATTTGCAGAACGCGCCCAACGTCACGAATCACAATACGTGCCTGCAATTTACCAAAGGTGATAATGTGCGCCACACGATCCATGCCGTATTTTTCGCACACATAACGAATCACTTCGTCACGGCGATCTTGGCAAAAGTCCACGTCAAAGTCAGGCATAGAAACACGTTCTGGGTTCAGGAAACGTTCAAACAGCAGATTGAATCGAATCGGATCCATGTCCGTGATCAGCAACGACCACGCAACAAGCGAACCTGCCCCCGAACCACGCCCCGGCCCTACAGGAATTCCCCGATCTTTTGCCCATTTGATAAAGTCGGATACGATCAAAAAGTACCCGGGAAAGCCCATCCGTTCGATAATGCCCAACTCGTACCGCAGGCGATCAACGTATTGTGTGCGGAGTTCTTCATGTTGCTCTGCCGGAAATCGATTAAAGACTTCTTCCGTCAAACGCACTTCTAGGCCTGCATGGGACTGATCCCACATTTCTTCCGTCTCAGAGCGCCCTGACTCTGTTGGAAAACTCGGCAAAATAGGCTTGCGTGGAAGCGGGCGATAATGACAACGACGTGCAATCACAACTGTATTTTCGATGGCCTCGGGCAGGTCTGCGAAAACCTCTTTCATCTCGGCCGCTGATCTAAAGTAATGACGCGGCGTCTCCGTACGGCGTTGGTCTTGCTCGACGTAAGTGCCGGCCGCAATACATAACAATGCATCATGCGCATCGTACATGTCTGCCTTATCAAAGAACACATTGTTCGTCGCCACAAGTGGAATATCAAAACGTAGCGCCAGATCAAGAAAGTCAGGTTCTAACTGTTGCTGAAGGGGGATGCCATGGCGTTGTAATTCAATGTACAAACGATTCGGGAATAGATCCTGCAGTGTTTGTGTGAATGCATCACCGTATTCTTTACGCAAGTCTTCTGTGCCAAGTTGCAGCAGCTGCGCCAGCGCCCCCTCGTGCGCACCCGTTAAGCAAATCACACCATCGGTATGTTTGGTAAGTTCTGCAATCGTAATATGTGGGCCAATCAAGCCTTGTTCCTTAAAATATGCCAGGCTCACCAGTTTCATCAGATTCATATAACCAGCTTCGCTTTGCGCCAGGAAAACCATCGGTGCTGGAGTTGTCGTGATTTTTGGGAAATGCGCAGCTAAATCAATCGTCAGCTGACACCCAACAATCGGCTGAATACCTGCATCGGCCGCCGCCATCGAAAATTCCAACGCACCAAACATGTTGTTGGTATCTGTTAGTGCAACCGCGGGCATTTTCTGTTTTTGGCACAACTTTGGCAGACTCTTCATCAAAATAGCCCCTTCAGTCAGCGAATACGCCGAATGCACGCGAAGGTGGATAAAACCGTCGTAAGAGGCAGATGAAGAGGTTTTTGTGGTCAAAAGATGAGCTTAATATATGTGTTTTGTATACTTAAGATATACGCTGATTGAGGGGAGGATTCAAGGATGCTCGGAGATACATCAATTCAAAATAGGCATAGCGTCATTCATTGAAAAACACAGACTAAAAAACAAACACATCAATCTAACAATTTGTCCAAATGGGTATAGACAAAAATACCACAGTTCGGTTACACTTAAAGTATAATCGGAGGCAAATACATTGACACGTTTAAGTGCATTTTTAATACTAAATTTCTTTTCTTTTTATCTAATAAACACTGCGCACTGCGGTAAGCACGTCGTGTCGTCTATTGTTATTGATGGTCAAACAGGGAATGTGCTGCATAGTGAAAACCCAGATGTGCCAAGGCACCCTGCGTCACTTGCAAAGAAAATGACGCTTTATTTGATATTCGAAGCGCTGCAAAATAAGAAAATTAGTCTAAACACGACATTCAATGTGTCACATTTAGCAACACGTGCTATCCCGTGCAAACTTGGCGTTTCCGCAGGCAAAACAGTGACGGTTGACACAATCATAAAAGGTCTTGTCACAAAATCTGCAAATGATATGGCTGTCGTGGTTGCCGAAGGGTTGTCAGGCAGTGTGCCAAAATTTGTTGAAAAGATGAATGCCAAAGCACGCGAACTGGGCATGAAAAACACGCGATTCACAAATCCATCCGGTGTGCCTGATCGGGGAAATTCTCTCATCAAACGTGGCATTCAACGACAAACAACAACGGCACGCGACATGGCGATTTTATCGCAAGCATTATACAATAATTTTCCTGAACACTGGAAATATTTCAAAATCAGAACCTTTAATTTCTTAGGCAATGCGCACCATAACCATAACCATTTAATGAAATCATTTCCTGGTATGGATGGCATCAAGACGGGCTGGGTGAATGCATCTGGTTTTAACTTAAGCACATCTGCCATACGGTATACACAAGCTGGCAACCCTGTGCGATTGTTTGCTGTGGTCTTAGGCGGGACAACACGTCATGTGCGCGATCGTCGTATGGCAAGTTTATTGGAAACGCATTTCAAGAAATTGGGCGCAACTGTGGTGAAAAACAACAAACCGACTGCGGACGAACTATTTACCGAAACATGCGAGCCTGCGACGAAAAACGACAAACTGAATGCAGTGTTTACTGAGACAAGCACGCCTGTAACCAAAAACAAGAAACTTGATACGCTCTTTACAGAAACAGTCACGCCCATCAAACGAAACAAAGTCAAGTTGGATACGTTGTTTAACCAGCCCGCGTGATCAGAATCACGTTAAAGTAATCTCTTTGTCCGAAATTTTAAAAGAATTGCTGCGATGGCATAACATACTGCGTGCAAAATTTTACGCAAAATGGTATGCTCTCCCTTATGTACCTCGTATCCAATTAGGACATACATATTTAGATGTGTTTAAGGCTGGCCTGTCCAGTTAAAGACACGAATGACAACTCTTATTTTTTATTGAATAGGCAAGATGGAAAACACATTGCTTACAAAAACAGCATCACCAACGATAAGTTTCATGCCTCCAAAAACGATAGTTCTTGTGGGATTAATGGGTTGTGGAAAAACAAGTATTGGGAAACGTTTAGCAAAACGGCTGGAACTTCCTTTTCATGATTCGGATCACGCAGTCGAAGACGCTGCCGGTTGCCCTATCAAGGATATTTATAATATCTATGGGGAAGACGCATTTTTAAGCGGCGAACAACGCGTTATCGCCAGGCTTTTGGAACAACCAACGCATATCCTTGCAACGGGCGGCAGTTCATTTGCATATGAACCTACGCGCGAGCTTATTAAGGGTAACGCTATTTCCGTTTGGCTAAATGCTGACCTTGATACGTTAGTCGCACGTGTGTCGCGTCGTAATGATCGCCCATTGCTTACAAATGGCAATCAACGTGAAGTGCTGGAAAAAATGATCGAGGATCGCTATCCGCTGTATCAGCAAGCTGACATTCATGTACAGACATTGGACGAGCCAACGAATACAACGGTTGATCGCGTAATCCAAGCCATGACTGATTTTATTCGCGAGAAGTATCCATCGTATTATGTGCTGAAGTCGGTGCTTTAGTAATCGTTTTCATTAATCTTTACAAATTAACCTCAGACCTCAAATCTGAGGTTTTTTGTGCTGTTTAAATAACACTTGAATTTTATAAATTACTTGATATATATAGTTGTATTCAAATATATTAAAGCCATTTTCATGCATTTTTTATTAAAGTTATTATTTATTTTATCTATCCAGTTTCCTGTTGCAGCATCAATGGCAGCAGACGAAACAGACCAACAAAGGATTGTGCGCGACGTTTATGCAATACTTAATGGTGCGCACTATCAATATGGTGCACCAGATGAAGGGGGGCCTCCTACGTCACTACCTGCAGATATTTTTGAGAAAAAAATTAATCCAGAGACAAGGGCGCCGTCCTTTTATTCCTGCGATGGCGTGCCGCCTGAGGAGGCAATAAGACGCCTACGTGAACCAGGTGAAGACGAAGCCTACTACATCGAATGCAATATTGCAGCATCAATATGCAAATATGCCCTTTTTATAAATGCTTTTGAAAGCGAAGGAAATTTCAATTGTTTCTCTCAAAATGCTTCTAAATTATGGAAAGCTATGCGTCCGACACAGCCTGCTTATCAATTTCTTCCGAATATACGGCTGGGTAATAAGGCGGATCAAGAGAAAGAATTTGCGAGCGGCCTATTGAGTGCATCACTTCCCATTAAAACATTCGATCCAAGCACGCTGCTGGCTGGTGATATACTGTCAATTTCAAATGATAAATTATATTACGATCGTCATCCATACGGAAAATGCGGGGCTGAAAATGTCGTTTTTTATGGATTCAATGAAAGCAGAGAACCTTTATTTTATGGATTTAAAGGAATTTTTCAAGATGGACAGCCACATACCTTAAATGAAGTTCAAATAGCAATGTTGAACGATTTTTTGAGACACTTAACTAAAGGTTGATAATGTGCTATTCTGAAAAGGAAACTTTTCAGGAGACAAGCTATGTCAGTAAATTGCA
>CAIOTO010000208.1 GCA_903861255.1 uncultured Alphaproteobacteria bacterium
CGGTTGATTTACCCTCAACAATAGGAGGTGCAGATATCACGGCTGTTGCATTTATTGGGTCTTCAGCGGGAACTGGAACAGATGCATTTATTGGGTCTTCCGTAGCGGGAACTGGAACAGATGACTTCTCTTTTTGAACAGATACTTTCTTTTTTGGAACTGAACCTGAGCCAAAAAAACCCTTTTTTAACCCCAACAACCCATCTTTTTGTTCCATAGCAAAAAGCGACACTGGCTTTACTGTTAATGTCAATAAAAGAAACCATGCATTTATCTTAAATAATTTGTTTTTCATTTTTTCACAATTCAAAATTAATCGATATATTCTTATAACAGGAACAAACACAAACAATCAACACTTTTACTCAACTAATACTTAAAAAAAATCTCCATATTCTTATTTTCGTGCCTCTACCATTTTTTACCCCATCGTGATAGAATCACACACAAAACAAATAACACGTATATTTATGAAATCTTTTCAAGACATTATCTTTGACCTGCAACGCTTTTGGGCATCCCAAGGCTGTGTGATTTTGCAACCCTATGACACCGAAGTTGGCGCGGGCACATCTCACCCCGCAACGACACTGCGCGCGCTTGGGCCTGACACATGGAATGCCGCGTTCGTGCAGCCCTGTCGCCGCCCGAATGACGGCCGTTATGGTGAAAACCCAAATCGTACACAGCAATATTATCAATTTCAGGTGATCTTAAAGCCATCCCCTGCAGACCCACAACAGCTATATCTTAAAAGCCTAGAGGCCATCGGATTGAATCTTGCCGATCATGACATTCGCTTTGTCGAAGATGACTGGGAAAATCCATCACTTGGTGCGGCGGGGCTTGGCTGGGAAGTATGGTGTGACGGCATGGAAATCACGCAATATACCTATTTCCAACAAGTGGGCGGCATTGAATGCAACCCGGTTCCGGTGGAAATCACTTATGGGTTAGAGCGCGTCGCGACGTTTGTGCAAGGTGTGGACAATCACTTTGACCTGAATTGGAACGGGCTAGAGGGCGAAGGCAAATTAACCTATCGTGATGTATTTTTGCGCGCAGAACGTGAATTTTCAGTCTATAACTTTGAAGTGGCATCGACGGATGGTCTGTTTCATAACTTTCATGGACATGAATTGGAATGCGATAAATTATTGGCGCGAAATCTTGTATTACCAGCGTACGAACAATGCGTGAAGGCGAACCACACCTTTAACTTGCTTGATGCACGCGGAGTGATTTCAGTGACGGAACGTGCGGGATACATTAGTCGTGTAAGGGCGTTGGCACAAAAGTGTTGTCAGGCTTGGATTGCTAGTTGATTTAATAGTGCCGTCATGGCGAACCTCAAAGAGGTGTGGCTATCTAGCAACCAAGATCGCCGCGTCACTACCGCTCCTCGCGATGACAGAAGAAGAACCTAAACCACAACAAACAAAGTGAAAAAACATGGATCTACTGATCGAAATTTACAGCGAAGAAATCCCAGCACGTATGCAACGTGCAGCGCTTGATAACAGCAAAGAAATCTTGTCAAAATTGCTGATAGAACAAGGCCTAACATTCACAGAAATTGGTAGCTATATCGCACCGCAACATTTGGCAATCTTCGCAAAAGGGCTGCCTGCAAAAACTGAATCCTTAACAGAGGAACGACGCGGCCCCCGCATTAATGCACCCGAGGCAGCACTGGCTGGGTTCTTAAAATCCACTGGCATGACCGCTGATCAACTGGAAATGCGCGGCGACTATTATTACGCACATATCGTATCGGCTGCACGCCCTGTTAATGAAATGCTGCCTGACGTATTACATGGGTTGCTCGACCAAATGCCATGGCCGAAATCAATGCGCTGGCACAACCCAGCAACCAACGATTTCACACGTTCATGGATTCGCCCGATTCGTGCAATTACCGTGATGCTTGATGACAAAGCAATTTCATTTCCCGTTAAAGGACTTGATCTTACGACCGGCAACACAACGTTTGGGCATCGCTTTATGAAACCTGAGGCGATTCAGTTAACTGGTCTTTCAAATTATGCTGAGCAACTCCGCGCCGCACAGGTAATTGTTGATTTTGAGGAACGACGCAAAGCCGTTTGGGATGCGATGACAAAAGCAGCTGGGGCCAAAAACCTTACCATTCAGCCTGACGAAACACTCCTCGACGAAGTCACCGGCATTGTTGATTTTCCGTATGCGCATTTGGGTGAAATTGATAAAGCATTCGTGCACTTACCAGCTGAAGTATTGTCTACATCTATGCGTGTGCATCAAAAGTATTTCACGCTATGTACAAAAGATGGCGCCATTGCGCCCTACTTTGGTGTGCTGACAAACGTACCTACACGCCCTGGCAATCGTTTAATGATGGATGGGCTCGAGCGCGTACTTCGTGCGCGTCTTAGTGATGCGGCCTTTTTTTATGATACAGACAAAGCGATTCAATTAGCCGATTTGGTTAAAAAACTTGATTCCATCGTATTTCATGAAAAACTTGGTTCAGTTGGCGACAAAGTACGAAGGCTAGAAGCAGTTGCTACCGATGCCGCAGTTAAACGCGCAGCACATCTTTGCAAAAGCGATCTTGTCACACACATGGTCGGCGAGTTCCCTGAACTACAAGGCATCATGGGGCGCATTTATGCAACGCTTCAAGGTGAGTCTGCGGACGTTGCCCTTGCACTTGAGGAATACTATCAACCCCTGGGCCCAAGCAAAGCAACACCAACTGCACCGGTTAGCCGCGCACTTGCATTGATCGATAAAATGGATACACTTGTCGGCTTTTTAGGATCAAACATTAAACCAACAGGATCAAAAGACCCACTTGCGATTCGAAGGACCGCCCTTGGAATTATTCGTTTGATTGTCGAGTCTGAACAGGATGATCTTGATTTGACAGATGCTATTAACAAAGCGATTGCCGCGTATAAGACGCAAGGCATTGAATTATCAACAAAGACAGTCGAAGATGTTTTGGAATTCATACAGCTCAGATTTCAAGTGTATTTGCGTGATCGCTGTCCACGTGAAAAAGCGGATGAGATTCTAGGTGAGAATATGTGCATTACTGATATGTGGAAAATTGCACAAAAGATTTAATTGGAGCGTGTTCATTGTTCTTGAACTAAAAAACCTTTGTGCCCTGAAACACAAAGGTTTTTCACTATGAGTACTGTAAACTTTCGCCGCTGCATTACAATGTAATGCCTACTAAGACTTAAGCACCTTTATCCGTAGGCTCAGACTCATATGTAGCTCGAGCGGCGCGAGCAGCTTCTACCGTTGCAAAACATGCCAACTTAGGCAGCGCATTCTTTAGGTAAACACAACCTTTTTCTTCACAAGGCGTTCTGATGTCGCCCCCGTTGCAATCAGGATTCTCTGCACTGACTGTGCCCCCAGTAATACATGTTCCTTGCACCGCCTTACAAGCAGCAGCAGTTACTGCGCCTGATGATCCTTCAGAAGCGGTGGCTCCACCTTCTAAGCATCCAAAATTAATCTTAGATCTTGCACGCCCTACACACTCCTCACCACTATTGCTCCACCTACAAGCTGTTGGCTCCTTTGCGCAAGCATCTTGGCCAATTAACAACTCGCATCGCGCATGTGTTTTATTCTCTGACTGTCCAGTCACAACAACAGATTCGCAGGCTGATTCCCCATAAAAATTTTCTTTATATTTTTTTACAGTTGGGTTATTAGCGTCTGCCCATTGCTCTGGAGTTAATTTATTTGAATTATTTAAAAGTGCTACACAACTCTTACTTATTTGATCTATTCCAGGACCAGCAGGACATTCTGTGGCATTGAGTGACGCAACCAAAAAACTAAGCGCAACACCAATAGCAATAATATATTTATTAGAATTCATAAAATACTCCAAATTTGTTATTTACAAAACTAAATTAACAATAATTAGTTAATGAACTATTAAGATGCTGTGAAATTTATTTTAGCCTCTTGTCATTCCCGGACGTGATCCGGGAATCTAGATTACCGTGTTGATCCACAGATCAAGTCAGAGGACGGCAAAGACACTGAACTGGAAGACTTTTTAAAAACTGGCTCGAACAAATAATAAGGTTGAAATTCGCTTGGCTGTGCATACGTATCTGCTGCCAGCAATGCACCAAGCAATTGTTCAGGATCATATGAAATCATATTGACGCCGCTTTGCATTATAAAATCATTACCAAACAGATCAGGTTCAACGATCATTGCCCAATCAAAATGTTTGCTTTGAAACTCTACGAACGCCTCTGGCGTCAAGATAAGTGGCTCACCCATCTTTGCTTTTACAAAATAATCACCGCGCTTTGAATCAATTAGGGCATATGATTGTTCAGGCAATCCATATAGCAACACATCAAAAAACGTTGGCGCATAACTCGTGGCTGCCGGAAACGCGATACTTAAACCCTGCGCAGTCGCCAATGTTACACGGAGAGCCGTAAAACTACCTGGGCCCTTTGGTGCAATAAGTGTGGTGATGGGTGGATTGCCAGCGCGATCCCAAAGACTTTTAATAAATGGAATAAGGGCGGCGCTTTGTGATTCAACCCCAAGTACATAGGAATCTTGAATGATGCCATGTGCTGTTTCAATAGCGGCATAGCATGTTGTGGTCGTTACGAAAAAGGTAAGCTTGGTCATGAGATTTATTGTGCAACTTGATCTAAATCACCGTCATGGCGAGTTCAGAGAATATGGCTATTTTCTTTTAGTTTTCCTCCGACGTGATCGGAGGATCCATGGACCCTCGTGTCAAGAACGAGGGACACTAAAACACACTCTAAGAACTGTATTCCCGCCTTCGCGGGAATGACAAAGAAAGGCGGGCATGACAGTTCAAAGAAGAGTCCTGCAGAGGGCTGCAGCAATCAAGCCTTAGTAAATTGGTTAACGACGGATGCCAAGGCGCTTAATCAATGCCTGATAACCAGCCACGTTGCGATCCTTTAGATAATCTAACAAACGACGACGTTGACCAACCAACATCAACAACCCACGACGTGAGTGCAAGTCTTTTGCATGCGTCTTCATGTGACCTGATAAATTTGTAATGCGCTCTGTAACAATAGCGATTTGGACTTCAGTTGACCCTGTATCGTGTGGGGTCTTGCCAAATTCAGCAACAAGTTCTGCTTTGCGTTCAATAGTAATCGACATCGTGTTCTCCTAAATGTAATAAACGTTTTGGCTTTAGTTGACCATCTTCAATGAATCCCATGGCACAAAGCCCGGACACCCCTTGAATTTGCACAACGCCAGATACTAAATCAGAGACTGACTCAACTGGAATTGCTTGACCTAAGTAAAGCCGTTTTAAATCATCTTCCCCAACCGTTACAGCCGGGATGTCGTCCAGAACAGAACTTAAAGGGAAAATACCAAGGTGATTATGCCTGATTTTACTATTTTCTTCTACTAAAATCGCATCACTGGCTTTATTCAACAATTCATCCAGCGATACTGCGTCTTTGATTTCAAAACAGCCATCCTTTATGCGGCGCAAATAACTGACATAGCCAACTGTGCCACATGCTTCTGCGATATCACGCGCCAATGACCGCACATACGTTCCTGTACCGCACGTGACCTCGAACGCATACGTTTCATCTGAAATCCGCTGAGTAATATGCAGATCATCAATGCGAACCTTACGTGACGGCAACGTGAATTCTTCGCCTTTTCGTGCGCGATCATAGGACCGTTTACCATCCACCTGAATAGCTGAATAGTTTGGCGGGACTTGGTCAATGGTGCCTAAGAATTGATCGAGAAACATAACAATGCGTGCTGCTGTTGGTAAGACAGATGATCGCTCAACAACTTCACCTTCGGCATCATCCGTTGAACGTCGTTCACCAAAAGTTATGTGAAACGCGTATTGCTTTGCTGTGATGTTCCAGTAAGGGATAAGTTTTGTAGCCTCGCCCAATGCAAAGGTCAAAACGCCAGAGGCTAAAGGGTCAAGTGTGCCAATGTGTCCGATTTTTTGGGGACGCAACAGCCGTTTTAACTGACTGCCAACTTTGGTCGATGTCAGACCGAATGGTTTGTCGATGACAAGCCAGCCGTTGATGTTATTTTTTGTTTTAGAGTTTTTGATTTCAGACATGATTTAGTTGCACTCCATGCTGACTTTCTTATCGTTTCCGCTTTTTCTTGTCATCACCGTTTTGGCTGTGAATCCAGAAAAAAATAAAGGACAACCTGGATCCCCTCCTTCGAGGGGATGACAAAGTTACGAAATGTGCTCTACGCAGCGCGCATTATCGTTTCCATTTTGGAAATAGCATCGGTCTCGCCAATTGCCTCAATCGCAGCAAGCTCACGCGCCAGGCGATCAATGGCCGCCTGATAAATTTGACGCTCACTATAGGATTGATCTGCATCTGAATGATTACGGAACAAATCACGAACGACTTCAGCGATCGATACTGGATTGCCTGAATTAATTTTATTTTCGTACTCTTGCGCACGACGGCTCCACATCAAACGGCGTGGTTTTGACTTAACCGTTAGAATTTGCAAAACAGTTTCAAACTCGTCCTTCGAACTAATTGGGCGCAAACCCGCGTTTTTTGCTTTTTGAATAGGCAACCGCAACGTCATACGATCCTTATCAAATGTAATAACAAACAGCTCCACTTTGTGGCCTGCTATATCATGCGTTTCAATTGCCAACAGTTTACCAACGCCATGCGCAGGATAAACAACGTAATCACCAACATTAAATAGAGTTTCAGTCATTTCTTTTCTATTACTCATAAGGGTTAATATACTGTCTTTCCTTGATATAAGAACGATTTAGAAAAAATCAAGAGGGAGATTCAATTATTTTCCTGATTTCTTGCTAAAATGGTTTTCAAACTTGTTTTCTACCTTCAGCCAAGCATCAGCATCTGCTGGCGCCACACCTTTTTGAGTAATGTTAGGCCATATACTCGCATATGTTCGATTGAGTTCAACCCACTTTTCTGCACCCGGAACTGTGTCTGCAATAATAGCTTCAGCGGGGCATTCAATTTCACATACACCGCAATCAATGCATTGGTCGGGATCAATAACCAACATGTTTTCACCTTCATAAAAACAATCAACTGGGCATACCTCGATACAATCTTGATATTTACAGCGGATACAACTTTCGGTTACAACATAAGTCATCTATTGGGTCTAATTTAAACTAAATATGAAATTCACTTGCATACTAGTGGATATAAAAAACAGAGTCAATCGAATTCAGCGAAGTTACGTGGAATGCAGCAACACGCCTGTTATTAGAATGCCTTTCTCACATTATTTGTAATAATATTTGCATATTTAATCAGATTAATTCCACCACTCCCTCCGTATAGAATTAACTATCTATACAACCCCATAGGCAGGCTTTTGCTTAAATGCCATTTTTTAAAATTGGCAAAGAATTCCCTATCTGATGCAGATTTAGGATAGGCCCCCCTCATTGTATGTTTGAATTTTTGAATACTGATCTGCCGTCAACTTAAGACCACCTGCATCTGCTACCAATTTTATTTTATCCAAACAATCTTTTATTTCTACCATACTTCTCCAAAGAGGAACCGCATTTGATTCATAAATAAATGCATTAACAAGCATATTGAGTGCACTCTGTGCTGATTCAGCATTAATGGACCCAAAATCAATCAGTTCGGAATAAGCGAAGGAGCTTTCTTTTTTACCTAAAAATAGTTTTTCCAAGAATTTAAATTCTATGGCTGTTTTTGCCTTGACGGGTTTCGACTGCTCTTTATGAGTTGTTCGTTCATGAAAGCTAATAAAAATGTGCAACAAACCTTCACATTTAAATATTTTTTCTATTTTCTCTAGCACTTCTACTTTCTTCAGATTACTTTCGTTTCTTATGTTGTGTAATCCATAGTCCAGTGAAAGCGCCTTTAAAACATCTACGTATACACTCGCATCACCTACACCATTAGCCGCGGCTAGGTATGACTGAAAATGCTCTAGAATTCCTGGCTCTAATTCATTGAGATTAGAGAGGTCTGTATTTCTCAGCCAACCAAGTGCATATGCCTTTAATTGACTTATCTCCACTGTATCAGCGTCAACAATTACGTCTTTAAAAATATTTTTCAAAGCTTCTTTTGGCCAAATGTTAAGTTCTTTTAGATAATCAACAACAGATAAATGTGAATAATAGTCTTTTTTCCAATAATCACTATAACGAAGAATATCTTCTTCTGATGGCTTTATGTCCATTCTTTTTAAGAATTGAATATGTGCTTTTGCTAGCTTACTGTGAACGTCACCAATCCAGGAAGCCCCAAATATTTTCTCTTCAATTTCAGCAATTTTGGCTTTACATAATTCTTTTGGCAAGGCATTAAGATAATCCTTTGCCAACTTTGTGATTGATTCAATTTTACCTAATGTCTCTTCCGAAAACCCTTTGCCATCGTATTTTGCTGCCGTTCGAATAATAACCTTAAGAAGGCCTGTATATGGGCAATTTTCAAAATCCTTAACACAATATTTTTCTATATTGTCTAACGAAATAAAATCACAAACATCATTTGGATTGCTTATGTTTTCACACATATTGGTATCATCAACAAGCATTTCGATGTCTTCTGCTGTAAACTGTATTCGGTTGCCATCTAACAGATTGCTTATCTCGGCAGTGTGCTCAGGATTTGCAATACCAATAAGATCACCAAGCATGATGTGAGCTGTCCCAGGAAGCTGGCCATAGGCATCTTTTATAAGACTTAAGCTACGTAGAAAAGTTGCAACAACTCGATCTTTCATTTCAACAGGAATAACTTTCACATCTTCCTTGGTAACGCTACGCATTTCACCTAAGAATGCATTAATACTTTTGAGACGCATTTCTGACGGGCATTTATCCAGAACTTCTGCAAGATAGGCATATACTTCTTCTTCAATGTCTGCTTTTAAAAATTGCTTCTTCATGAAATTAAATATTGTTTTCATGATAATGGGTGTATGTTCTGGGCCCATCTGGCTTTCGTTAATGTATGCTTTAAATGCATTTAATTTTGCAGTATCAACAGATAATTCACCAGCCTTATCTATACGCAATATTTTAAATATTTCATTTGTTGAATAGCCATTCTCTCGTAAAATATTACTTTTTTTTGAAAGCCAATCACTTGGTGTCTTTCCACGAGGAGCGTACTGTTCCCCTTTACAGTATTCTTTAAACGATGGATTTTTAGCTATTGCAGATAATTGACCCACTATTAAAGATGGGTCTACTGGCAATAAAAATATATTGCTGTAATAATAATCATATGTACCAGCGCCAGGCTTATATGTATTGATAAAGCCCAACAATTTTGTGCTATCTCTGAAAAGCACGCTATAGATGTCTTTATCCTGACTATGAAGTAGAATGCCAATAACCCATTTATTTTCCATTGCATTTGGAATCTTGCCTGCTTTAAATTGTTCGCATACAAAACGGGTATATTTATTATTCTCACCCCAATTATAATGATTTTTTTCATATGCCAAATTGATAATAAGGTCTAAGAATGTATTAGACTGAATTGTCATATCGTCATGATCTTTTATCAACCCACTTTCATTCACACTCGTCGGTTCAAGTGACAACTGATCTGGATGAAACTTAAAGTACTCCACTATATCAGCAAAACTTGCTGTTTTTAAAAAACCATAAAGATTCTTTTCTTCTTTTTTGCTTGGGACAATTTTTGCATTTAATTCATCTTTTAACACCAATTCAATTAGTCGTGCTTGCCTCTGATACGTATCGTATTTAGTGTGCAATTGTTCCAGCTTCATTTGGCCAAACATTGAGTGAGCTATTCTCGCAATTTGTTCCGTAACAGCATCAAAGCTGCCCTCTTCCATTTCTGGATAGAAATAATGCTGCGATTTAACCCCCGACATTTCACTAAAAGTGACGCCATCAGTAACCAAGCGAACTTGGGTATCAAACGCGATAGATTTCATTTTCAGGGAGAGTTTTGTAAGCCCACCTCTTCTTAAAATATTCAGAACTTCTGTTGTGAATTCCAAACGTTCATTACCACCTGCTGCCTGCATTTCTTTTAAATCATGATAGTTCCTGCTAACTAAGTTTTGCCCGTACCCATGTCCGGTTAGCCGAATTGCACTTTGTATCATTGACTTAGGCAAAAAGAGTTGTTTTATAAAACCCCTTTGAGCTTTATCTGCTTGTTGAAAATGTTGTTCATAGATAACCATAAGCTGATTGATAAAATCAGACTCTTTGCTAATTCCAAAGTTTGATAACAATTCAGCAATACGGCTTTTTAAATTTTGTTTTTCAATACTGTTGCTTTTCATCAAATAAGCCAATGAATTACAGCCTGAGTTCATCCAATTTGAGAAAATCGAAAAATTAGCGCTTAACAATCGATCGTTTGTTGAAATGTCTCTGTCAAATAGAGAGCCAATCGTTTGCACATCAAAGTAGTCATCAAATGGACGAGGCATGAAAGCACGTGTGCGGTC
>CAIOTO010000209.1 GCA_903861255.1 uncultured Alphaproteobacteria bacterium
AAATGATTTATTTAAGCATGAAGAGTAAGTGCGAATTAAATAGCATTTTGACAGGCATGTACACCATAGGGGCTGGACAAAAACGTGCGAGCACGCAGCCATTTGATGTTGTTGCAACAATCAAGAACGATACATTCAGTGGAGGAAACTCTGTAACGCTTATGCTTGAAGATATGGCGTTTTAGAGTTTATAACGCAGTGTATAGGTTTTTTAAATTGACGGTTTTTATCGTTGTCATTCCCGCGCGGGCGGGAATCCACAAAAAATAAAATAATGATTTTGTCTGATTTAAATACACTGGATCCCCGCCTACGCGAGGATGACAAAAGCAGAGTTAGGGAAGACCGATGCTTGTAAAATAGCGTTAACATCGAAAGAGATAAGCTAAATAACTAATTCGTTGCATAACTAAAAATGTCAAACGTATCACCGGCTGTGCAATCAAGTTGCCCGCGATAAGGCAAAAAGTCAAAACACGCCTGTGCGAGTGCTTGACGATTTTCACGCTTCAATAAACCATCAAAAATCTCTTTTAATTGGTGCAAGTGTAATACGTCCGTTGCTGCATATTTTTGTTGCTCGGGGTTAAGTGTTTCAGCGCCCCAATCAGAGGTTTGTTCTTGCTTTGAAATCTCAATTTTAAGCAAATCCTTGCATAAGTCCTTTAGCCCATGCTTGCCTGTATACGTACGAACCAAACGTGAAGCAATTTTGGTGCAATAGATATTGCTCATTTGTATGCCAAAACTAAATTGTAAAATTCCCACATCAAAACGTGCGAAATGAAACACTTTCATAACGTCAGGCCGAGTCAGTAATGCTTTTAGGCGCGGCGACTGTGAAAAATCCCCCGTTGGGAAATGCACAAGATGACAATGCCCATCTCCGTTGGATAATTGTACCAAGCACAACCGATCACGATGATAATTTAGGCCCATAGCTTCGGTATCCATCGCGACAACAGCGTTTGGAACAAAAGATTCAGGTAGATCGTGTGTGTGAAAATGAATGTGCATTATATTATCCTAATCGAAAAAACAACAAACTGGTGCCCAGAAGAAGACTCGAACTTCCACGAGCTTGCGCCCGCCAGCACCTGAAGCTGGTGCGTCTACCAATTTCGCCATCTGGGCTTAAGGTTAAGGTAAGTGTGGATAAACCAACTGTCAATGGCAATCTTTTTGTAGAATTTTATGAGTTCATGCAGGCAATATACGTGGCTTCTTAAATTTCCATGATTCAAAGCTATAGTAATCGCACACAGGGTTCCAACCTGAAGAGACCGCAACGACAAGACTCAAAGCACTCACTGCAAGAATTAATGGTGTCTTTTTATCAGGAACACCAAGTGTATATATAATATTTACAGGTGCGCCAGCAATGAATCCTAAGGCTCTTAAGATGTAAAAGTTTCTGCTGCCTTCTTCTAGAGTTGGCGTTTTACCTTGGGTTCCTTTGAAATAATGATATGTATTGACAACAGGATCATATAAGGCACAAAGCCCAAAAAATAATTCTAATGATCCAAACGTTCTTAACGTATCTGCGTATCGGGGGGATGGCATGAATTTAGACAAATGAAAAGTTGATGCCCCTCTTGCAATATGTGTAAATCCTGTGTTTGTATATTGTTGCAATCGTGATCTATTTAGTTTTTTCTCTGTGGATTTTTGTATTTCGTCAGGAGAAGTTGGTTGATAGGAGATATCTTCTTTTGGGAAATACTTTTTTAATAATGGGTTCTTTTTTAGTATTAGGTGCCCTGGGTAGATGCAGGAAATGATTCCGACTAAACATTGTGCTGCACCAAAAACCGTGGCTACTCGCGCTAAGGGATCATCCGGTGCAGTAAAAGAAAAGAGAAGCAACTCTGCGCCACTTATTATAAAGCCCAAGGCAGTTAAAGCATAATTTGTAGCACTGCTTTTTTCTGATTCTTGCAGTAATGTCTGATTTAATTCAATATCAGTTTCGTTATGGCAGCAAAATGTCCCTATTGGTTCAATCATTAAATAAAAACCATATAATGCCTGTATGCCCGCAACACATCTAAGTGCTGTGCCAAAATCATTGTTATATGTGCTTGAGATATAAAGGATAGCAGCAGCGCGTGCGACATTGGCTATCCCCGTTAACATAAATTGCTTGAGACGTGCATCTTCATTGTCTTTGTATATTTGTTGTTTTCTGATTATATCAACTTGTGTTTCTGCTTGATTTTCCTCATCGATAAATTGTTGATTGGCAGGTGATATATTGCTAGGTATCTTAGCGAGTTCTAACCCTGAGGCTTTAGAATCAAAAGGATATACGTTTAAATCTTCGTCTGCCGCCATTAGCATTGTCATATGTGTAGATAAAATAAGTATAAAAAGAATGTAAAATTTCACTTTATTGACCTTAGTGATATATAATTTGTGCATTATATATATGACGAATCAAAAAATCCATATTTTTTACATGTGCTTATTTTGCAGATTAAGTCATAGGAAAACTGGAGTAGGGCTGTTTAGTGATGGCGCACGTTCGTTTCTTTAAAATGTGAGCGTTACATATTTTTCTTTATCATGTTTCTTGTTTATATGATAAAATTTTATCATTAAATTCAAATCTTGCAAAAATTATTTTATGAAAATAAAAAGTATAATATTCACTATTATTTTATATTTAATAATACATCATGCTAAAAGTTATGCAATGCCACAAGAAGCCAAAAATATACTCGCAACATTATCTCAAACATTCACCAATCGTTTTATAAAAAACGGGTACACACAATCTGACATCGACACCTTTGTCGCCTATATAAAAAACAGCGGCATAAAATCAGCCTTTTACGTCTACACATTCAAAAACGCAGCCTGGACAATGTATCCCGTCGTGCCTGAGCGCAAAGACAGCTATCCACACACACGATTTTCAGGCGAATTACTTGCATGGTTAAATGCACATGTAATCAAAGATATTAAAGAAGGCTTGTCATTTGTGTATATGCCCCAAGAACCTTTGCATGAATGCGGCTTTCACGATGAAAAACAACAGCTTGAATTGAAAGCGTTGTTTGAAAAATGCCCAGTCCTATTAACATGCACACACCCAAAAGTTCTTTGGTCTGAAAGTGCAGTCCTTATTCCTGACCCCTACATTGTAATGGATAAGTACAAAGCAGATGTGGGTGACATTAAGTCTAAAAAAGAACTTGTATACAGCCAAAGAAGCCCTTCGGTTTTTTTCAGAGGCGCAATTTCGGGCCCATATTCCTTTGTTTACAACATTGACAGCGTGCACAAAGACGATCGATTAAGGCTGTTTATGCTTTCAAAAAACGCACCTTTCATTAACGCGATGATCACAGACGATAGCTGTTTAAATATTCAAGAAAGAGTCACCCCTGATTTCAAACAATGGTACCAGCAAAATCTATCTGACAAAAAAGGGCCTTATGCCAATTTTGTTGAACATGCACGTCATAAATACCTTATTTCGATAGACGGGTATGGTTCAGCTTGGTCACGTGTTCCATATATTTTATTCACTGGTTCCGTCTTACTGCTTCGCGCAGATTGCAAACAATACTTTTATTCATTACTAAAAAACATGCACACCCATGTTACCATCGATCCAGGCTTAACTAATCTTCACAGTGTGTATATGTATCTTGAACAAAACCCAGGCATCGCCGAAGCAATAGGAAACAACGGATACGCGTTTGCTGAAAATTACTTGACGGTAGATGCAATTAATATGTATTTGTCACAGGTTATTCGAGATTTGAGCGATGCGTTTCTTATCTAACATTGTTTTTAAGTTGATTTTTTTGATAATGTTCTGTATTTATTAAATTTAATAATTATTAAATTTCAATGATTTAGGTATATGTATGAAATTTTTCACTATAAATAAAAATATAATGATTTTTATTTATTCAGTATTTATAATAATTGCCAGCTTGTCTGGTGCTCTTTTTATAAGTAAATATTTTTTCATAAAAAATGATGTTTCTCTTAAGTCTCCTATCGAAATTACCACAAAAACGCAAAAATGGTTGATTTCGTATGCTGCTGGAAAAGTTCACGAAGCAAATCAAAATTTTTTGACATACACTGCTATTAATAAAGGGTTTGATGCTATCGTTGGTTATAAACCACATCATATTGATCATCAATTTTACGTAGAAAACAGAAAAATTCTTGATCAAAAACGTGGGGCTGGTTATTGGTTATGGAAACCTTACTTTATTTTAAAAACATTAAATAAAATGGAGGAAGGTGATTTTTTATTCTATGTTGATGCCGGTGTTATGTTTTGTGGAGAAGCAGAGACATATATAAAAAAAATGAATGAAAGCAATAAAGATATAATTTTATTTGGTAATAGTCATACAAATAGAAATTATGTAAAAAAAGATGCGTATTCTTTAATGGATATGGATGAAAATATATACAGAGACAAGTTGCAGCTAGATGCGGGAATTTCTATCATTATACGCAACACAGAGAAAACAAGAAAAATCATTAGTAATTGGCTGGAATACTGCAAAAATCCGGTATTGCTAACAGATATGAAAAGTAAAGGGAAGGAATTTCCTGATTTTAAAGATCATCGGCACGATCAAGCTATTTTGACAATGGTTTATTATAAAAACTTAGAAGATATATTGCTTATAAAATATGAGGATGCCCCTTATGCATGGGCTGGACTTTGGCGTCACCACGGAGTTGATATGAAAGTATCTTTATTATGGGCAAAATGGAGAAGAGAAGCTCCTTCGTGGGTAAATAAATTATTACCTGCTTACATAGTGTTTGCGTGATTTGGGATTAAATAATTTTTACTGGTTCAAATTAAATTCCAAACTCTACATGAAATGAATAACAAGGCTACGAATGATTTGAAAAATTAATAGTAAAAATTTTCGAAAATTTAAAAGACACTCCAAAACGCAGCAAGAACCCTTGCAAAGTACATGCAAAATGATCACTGACCATCCTCGCCCTTTTTGGCAACACGTAGCAGAGCTGCGCACAGCCGTCATTATTTCACTGACGTTCTTTCTGATCGGCACTGGCGTTTCTTATTTTTTATCTGAACCCATATTTCATATTCTCGTTGCGCCGCTTGAACAACTGTTCGCGATCAAAGGGGAAGCGCGGCGCTTTATCTACACCAACCTTACTGAGGCGTTCGTTACGTACCTTAAAGTGGCGCTCTTCGCGGGGTTGTTCATCACATTCCCTTTTATTGCGCTGCAAGCATGGCTTTTTGTCAGCCCAGGATTATTCAAACGAGAGCGAGGCCTGTTTTTTGTTTTGTTATTTTCAATACCACTCTTTTTCAGTGTTGGCGCGCTCTTTGCCTATCACATTGTGTTACCTGCAGCGTTCTCGTTCTTTTTAAGCTTTGAAACCATGATCGGCAGTATACCACTTCAACTTGAAACCAAAATGAGCGAATACCTGTCACTTGTTATGAGGTTATTATTAGCCTTTGGGCTTAGTTTTGAATTGCCCGTAATCTTGGGTGGCCTTTCATGGCTTGGTATACTTTCAAAAGAAACGCTCATCAAACGTTGGCGCATAGCCGTGGTTGGTGTGACACTTCTTGCAGCCATTATTACACCACCTGACGCGTTGAGTATGATTTTGCTCGCACTGCCGTTGCTATTTTTATATGCTTTATCTATCATTATCGTTAGCTTTATAGAAAAACATAAAAATCATGCATGACATTCGTTTTATTCGCAATACTCCCGAACAATTTGACGCTGGTCTTTTGCGCCGCGGGCTTGACGCACAGTCTGGAGAGATCCTTGAGCTTGACATAAAACTTCGTCAAATTCAAACGGACCTGCAAGACCTTCAAACACGCCGGAATGCAATTGCCAAAGAATTTGGTGGAATCAAAAAAGCTGGCGGCGACACAGCTGCGCTTACTATTGAAAATGATCATATCAAAGAGAAAATGACAATCCTCGAAGCCGAAATAATTGCCTTTGAGAATGAATTGCACTCGGTCTTATCTTATATTCCAAACTTACCTGCAGCGGATTGTCCTGATGGCAAGGATGAGTCAGAAAATGTAGAAGTCCGCCGACACGGTACGCCACGTGAGTTTGATTTTACACCAAAGCAGCATTTTGAAATCGGTGAAAACCTAAAAATGATGGACTTTGAACGGGCAGCAAAAATGTCAGGTTCACGTTTTGTTGTACTAACAGGACAACTTGCACGATTAGAGCGCGCGATTGCGCAATTCATGCTTGATACACACACAAGCATGTTTGGCTACACAGAAACTTACGTACCATTGCTTGTGCATGATGCGGCCCCCTATGGTGTTGCGCATTTGCCAAAATTTGCCGAGGATATGTTTAAAACAACGACAGGGCATTGGTTAACGTCAACGTCAGAAGTCACGTTAACGAATTTAGTTGCTGGTGAAATTTTAACTGAGGCAGAACTCCCATTGCGATTTACAAGTTATAGCCAATGCTTCAGGTCCGAAGCGGGATCTGCCGGTAAAGACACGCGCGGCATGATTCGTCAGCATCAGTTTTCAAAAGTTGAATTGGTTAGTATTACGTTGCCAGAACAATCCGTTGCTGAACATGAACGCATGACTGAGGCTGCTGAAACGATTTTAACAAAACTTGAATTACCCTTTAGAACGCTTGCGCTTTGCACGGGCGATGTGGGCTTTGCATCTGAAAAAACATATGACTTAGAAGTGTGGCTTCCTGGGCAAAATGCTTATCGTGAAATTTCAAGCTGTTCACGTTGCAATGATTTTCAAGCACGTCGCATGAACACACGTTACAAGTCTAAGGCAGACGGTAAAAATTACTTTGTACATACATTGAATGGTTCTGGTTTAGCGGTTGGCCGTACGTTAGTTGCAATTTTGGAAAACTACCAACAAGCCGATGGATCAGTGACAGTACCAGATGTATTGTTGCCATATATGGGCGGCGTTATGGTGATTAGGTGAGTCCTTCATTGCGATTCACCACGTCTTGGCAAGCCCGCAAGGCGTGGCCATCCATGTATTTATTAAGCAGCCCTGGATGGCCACACCCTCTTTGAGGGTTCGCCATGACGGTAGCGTTCGTAAAATAATTAAAAAGGCTACACATGAATAAAATCCTACTCCATTTCACAGACTTCCCACAAACCAGCGCACTCATTCTGGGCGCACTATCCGCACTTTCATTTGCGCCTCTTTATTTCCTCCCCGCGATTTTTATTTCTATTTGGGGGCTACTGCATCTGCTTGATAACGTACAAACACCACGCAAAATGTTTGAACGACTTTATGTGTTTGGATTTGGATTTTTTACCGCTGGCCTTTATTGGATTGGGCTTTCATTTCGCACGATAGACATGGGTTGGGTTGGCGTTCCTGCTGTACTTGGATTATCCGCAGGCTTAGCACTCTTTTTTGTTATCAACGGACTCTTTATCCTCTCTTTTTCACCGCGCTCTATTGAACGTCGTATTGCATTCGCCGTTGGATTCGCACTCTGTGAATGGCTGCGCGGGCATATCTTAACAGGTCTTCCCTGGAATTTAGTTGGGTCAATCTGGGGTGCATATACCTGGCCTTACCTAAACGATATAGGGCTATCCATCCTGCAAATCAGCGCGTGGATCGGTATCTATGGTTTATCATTCATTACAATGCTTGCTGTCGTGCTTATTACTGGCACGTATCGTTTATGCCGCATCATTGCTTTAGCTGGAATTACTGCATGTGTACTGGTTGGTGGAATGCGATTGGTGCGCACTCCAACTGAATTATTGCCTGTCAATCTCCGCCTTATACAACCAAGCCTTGACCAGCGTTTAAAATGGTTGCCCAGCAGTTTTGAACGCAACATTGAACTACAATTAGGGCTATCCAGCCTCGAGGCTGAACGCCCTTTAAGGGTAATTATTTGGCCAGAGGCCGCCATCACAACGTTTCTGAGCGAATCACTTGAACTTCGGGAAATCTTAAGCAGCATCGCACCAAAAGATGGCTACGTCATAACAGGCACACCGCTCCGTGAAGATGGAAAAATATTCACCACGCTTTCGGTAATCAATGAAAACGGTGAAATTCCATATCATTATAAAAAAGCACATCTTGTGCCTTTTGGTGAATATGTTCCGTTTAGAGATCTGCTGCCTATACATAAAATCACGCCAGGTGCTGTCGATTTCACGAAAGGGGCAGGGCTTAGAACACTTAGCATTCCGAGTATACCTCCGTTTTCACCATTGATTTGCTATGAAGCATTATTCCCAGGTGAGGTCGTCGACAGCACAGCACGGGCCAAACGTCCTGAATGGCTTTTAAACATTACAAATGATGCATGGTATGGCCTATCCGCCGGCCCTTACCAACATTTAGCACTTGTGCGCATTCGTGCCATTGAAGAAGGCTTGCCATTGGTGCGTGTTGCTAACAACGGCGTATCCGCAGTGGTTGACCCATGTGGTCGTGTTTTGCACAAATTAGGACTCGATGATATCGGGTTTATTGATTTTGAATTACCAAAGGCGCTACCAGCAACACCATATAGCCGAGTTAAGGAAGGCTTTTTCTGGCTACTTTTAGCGATGGCGTTTACGGGTGCAGTAGTGTTGAGACGAAAGCGTAGAGGATAAGCCATGACCCTTTTCTCACATACAGAAAAAACTTGATTTATCACGTAAGTTACCTTATGTTCAAAAGTGCAATGTCCCCTTCGTCTAGTGGCCTAGGATACCACCCTCTCACGGTGTAGACACGGGTTCGACTCCCGTAGGGGACGCCAAATTTCCATTTTATGACGTTCAATACCATTCAAAATACCCCCTAAAAACAAGGTTTTAAGCCATTCTTATGTCCATCCAGGGACATATGCGTCCATTGACAGCCGGGGCATATAGGGATATATTTGGGGGCATCAGAATAAACCATAAAAAAGTCCCTGCAATGCCCTTAACTGATACATCTTGTAAAAATGCTAAGCCCAGTGAAAAAGCCCGTAAACTATCTGACTCAGCCGGTTTGTACCTTGAGGTAATGCCCAATGGTAGTAAATATTGGCGTCTTAAGTACCGCTTTGCCGGAAAAGAAAAAAGATTAGCTTTAGGTGTATATCCTGCGGTGGGGTTAAAAGAGGCAAGGGACAAGAGAGATGCTGCACGTAAGCTCCTTTCTAATAACATTGATCCGTCACAAGCTAAGAAAGAGGAAAAGCATCAAGTTCTTTTACGGCAGGAAAATAGCTTTGAGACAATCGCCCGCGAATGGTATGGGCGCCGTAACATAAGCGCTAACCTAAGAGTTGGCTAGGTGGAGTCAATTATGTTAATCTGATAAATATAAAATTAAATATATAGTGATTTTGTAATGATTAATGCAGGACTCAATGAAGATTGGCAT
>CAIOTO010000210.1 GCA_903861255.1 uncultured Alphaproteobacteria bacterium
AAAAGAACCTCTCCGTGGAATATCAAATTTTACCCAGCTCCTTTTAAAGCTCAATGCTATGCAGTTTGATGAAGAATCATTGCTGTATGCACGTCATGTTATCAAAGGTATTGAGCGAATGGACACCTTAATTAAAGATATTTTATCGTATTCTGAGGTGATCAAACAAGCAAAAGTTCAAGTGGATCTGAACAGTATAATTTCTGATATCAAGGAGACATACTCTTATAAAATTCTTGAAACAGGCGCACATATAAATATCGGTATTTTACCAACCATTTTAGGATTTCCAACGCAGATCAATCAACTCCTCACAAATTTAATCAGCAATGCCTTTAAATTTTCCTCAGAAAAGCCCCTTTGTATTGATATATATGCGATTGAAAAAGAAAATTTTTGGGAATTTCACGTGTGTGATAATGGTATTGGCATTGCCCCCGAATATCACACGAGTATATTCGAGATGTTCAAACGTCTACATAGTAAAAATCAGTATGAAGGCTCTGGCATCGGATTGGCTACCTGCAAAAAAATTGTGAATGACCACGATGGGACAATATATGTTCAGTCAAATCCTGAAGGCGGCAGTGATTTTGTGTTTACGCTCCCTAAAATGAAGGTGTGATGAGATTTTTACAATGATGAGAAAATCAATCTACGGCTGCAATCGCCGATGCTGCCAACACCCGTCAACTAAATCGTACCTCAGTCGTTTATGAAAGCGATCGGTACTGCCATGCCAAAATTCAATACTGGTGAGCTCTAGCACATAGCCATTCCAGCTTTTAGGTCTTTGGATTTCAGTTTGTGTGGCCATCAAATCAGTAACTTGATTACGCAGTACCGCTTCATCCTTAAGTGGAGCACTTTGCTTGGATACCGACGCAATTGCACGCGCAGCTGCTACTCGTTCTTTAAACATTTCATCTGATTCCTCCTCTGATAGTTTGCGCACCCTCCCCTTGCAATTAATCTGCTGAACGGTTTCACGCCACCAAAGCGTGCATGCTGCCCAAGGATTTGCCGCTAAATCTTTACCTTTGTTGCTGTCCTCGCTTGTCGCAAAAAACAACCCACGTTCATCAAAGCCTTTTAAAAGAACAACGCGTGTTGAGGGATGACCGGCAGCGTCAACGGTAGCCAATGTAATGCCATAGGGTTCGCATACCTTTAATTGCAGTGCTGTGTCAAACCAAGTACGTAGTAATTCGAGTGGATCATTTGGCGGCGTATCGATACCAGAATCTGCGACTAAGTTTGGATTCCCTGTCAGCGTTTCTGTGATTTTTATTTCTTTATGTGCTGTCACAGTGTGCGTCCCTACTACATTTATGTTGAGACTTTACAGGAAGAAAGTTTACCCGTGAAGATAAATTAGCCCTTTTTCTTCCCGCCTCTGGGATGCGTGCGTTTAAACACATCATGCACATGCTTTTGTGCAACATCCGTATAAAGCTGAGTTGACGACAAACTCGCATGGCCAAGCAATTCTTGAATAGCCCTTAGATCAGCGGATGATTCGACAAGATGCGTGGCGCAACTATGGCGCATGGCGTGGGGCGTCGCCGTTTCAGGCAGCCCAAACGTGCGTCTATATTCACGAAAGCGTTGCTGTGCAATACTTGGCGACATCTGGCCACCACGTTCTCCACGAAAAAGGTAATCGTGCTCCCCTACTCCTGCATACGGCGACAATGCAAGATACGCATCAATAGATGCTTTCACGTGAGCCATCAACGGCACATGACGCACTTTATTTCCTTTACCAAGCACGGCTAGAAAATCACGTTTTATTGAATCTGTCGTTAGCGCCAAAGCCTCACTAATGCGGAGGCCCGCACTATAAAGCAACGCCAACAAAGCTTGATCACGCGCACCTAGCCATGATTCTTTTGCCAAGCTATCGATGTTATCCACCATATCGAGTGCCTGACTGTGCGTCAGTGGACGCGGTAATTTTTTAGCAATGCGACCTAAACGAAAACTTAGCAACACATGATCTTCACACACATTTTCTTGTATCAAAAATCGCGTGAAATTTTTCATTGCGGCCAATACGCGCGCCGTTGATCGAACGTTGAATGTTTGCTTTTGACGCTCTGCTGCCCAGGCACGAATATCGCTGACGGTCATTGTTTTAAACTGATCAAGCGTCAATGCGCAGCCATAGTACGCTGCAAAAAACGCGGTACAACTAGCAAAATCATCATGATAGGCATTTGTAGAATTAAGTGCGAGTCTTCGAACGGACGTTAAGTACACCAACCATTTTTTTTTATAAAGCAGTAGTGAGTCGCTTAACATGACCGATCCTTTGTTGTTGCTATATTCCTTTCAAATCATTTCGCGAACACTGCGTCATGGCGAACCCTCGGAGAGGGTGTGGCCATCCAGAAAAACATGGATCACCACGTCGTTTCTGACTCCACCATCCTTCGCCCAAGTGGGCTTCGGCCTGGCAGGCTGTGATGACGGCGGATAGGAACAATAAAAGGTTTTTTCGCAAAATCATTTAAAAGGAATATATATCTATAGCATGAATTACTCACTAAAAATAGATACTATCAATTTCTCTTTATATACACTCCCATTGAAATCAACATCGATAAACTTTTCCCTAATATTAACTAAATATAAAGAATTATCATGCAATAATTTTTATAAACACAGTGAATTCCTCTAAGAGAACGCGGAATGCTTTATAAAATAATAACAACCGGCCGGAAAGCAGAAATTGAATTCAATGGGCGACTTACCTATTCGGATTACAGTTTATTTAGGCAAATCACGGATGTTATAGGTCAATCACCTCATCAAGAATGTGTGTTTAATTTATCTGCACTCGAATTTATTGATTCAGCTGGCCTTGGAATGCTGCTTTTAGCACGTGATAAAATTCAAGAATGCCGCGGAAACATTACCTTGCTCAATCCTGCTGGGCAAGTAAAAAAAATGATTGAATTAGGACGATTTGACGCACTTTTCAAAATAATTATCGATCATCAAACACATTAAACAAATCAAATTATACGGGAGAAAAAAATGTATAAAGTTATTGCTGCACTCGCACTCATGCTAAACCAAGGCTCAGCAGCTTATTTAGAAAATGATCACAAAGTAAAGGATTTAACTTCTTTACGTTATATAGATGACTTATTGGCTTCAGGCAGCGGGCAATTTTCTGATGATCAGCTTGCGATACTACTCAATGATATCGTACAGCGTCGCAACATTCACCCATCTAAAATTGTTGTGATAGATCTTCGCCAAGAATCTCACCTTTTTGCAAATGGAATTCCTTTTACGATAACTGGGCACTCTGAAAACACAGCAAAAGACTATACATCAAAAAATGAAAAGGCTATCCAAACGCAATTACGTACGGAAAAGAATATTGTTTTAGAGCCCCGCAAAATCAAAAAAGAAGATGGACTCAAAAAAGACAGTCGTAAAATTAGAAAATCAGTTCAACTAGAATCAGCAATTATTAAAACAGAGGAAGAGCTTTGCAAAAATTATGGTGTGCAATATTGGCGCCTACCGGTTACAGCTAACTCTGAAAAAGCTGCTATAAATGAGTTTATTAAATTCACTTCATCACTACCAAAAGATACATGGATCCACATCCATTGCCGTGGCGGTGAAGCTAGGACAACCGCATTTCTTGCTATTTTAGAAATGATGCGTTTTAAAAACCATTCGCTTTACAATATTTTAACAAGACAACATCAAGTCGGCGGCAACGATCTTTTAAAAATGCCTAGCCAAGCTGAGCGTCAACAAGCTGTTCGTGATCGATTGGATGTTATCAGAAATACATTTGATGAGCTACATTGATAATTGCTTTTAAAGCAGTTATTTACATAATGAAAAGTAACTCTCCAAACAGCAGGGGTAAGCTTATGCTTCATGAGAAATAAATATTACCTATTCTTATGATAAGACATGTGCTTACCCCTGCACCATCTGTGTTTTGAATACGTTAGATATACGAACCAGTTTCTCTGAATTCAGACATGTATATAGCAATTATTTCGGCGTGATATTCTTCTGGCAAATACGAAATTGGTGTGCGATTATCAGCATCCAACGCGTCTATAGGAAAACCAAAAGCTGATAATTGCTTTACGAGAGAGAGTTGATGTTCACCCTGGAAGCGCGGATACAAAAACACAGCGTCATCTTCTTCTTCAAATTGAGGTGGTTTGCATATTTCAAATAGAAAGCTGGCACCAAAATCATCATATTGACTAGGCGTAATAAAATTCGTTTCATGATTATGAAGAATTTTCATCGTATCCAAATGATTTTCTGCGCATGCTGCTCTGAATGCATCTTGTTTTCCGTTCAAATCATCGTGTGACGCACCATAAGTAAGAAGGACTTCAACAACAGCTGAGTGACCGTTAGAAGATGCAAAGTCCAATGCTGTCTCTCCGAATTGATGAATCAGGTTAGGGTTTGCTGCGTTTTCTAACAATAATTCCACAATATCTAAACTGCCTATGCAGGCTGCTTTCATAAGCGCTGAAGAGCCGTCAAGAGTCACGAGATTGACATCAGCACCCTGTTCAATGAGCAATCTCGCAAGTGGCAGATGATTATGTTCGGCTACAACACCCAAGAGACTATAAAATGTTAAACATGCATTCACATTACCACCACCATCTAGATATGCTGTGACGGCTGCAAGATCACCTCTTCTGCAAGGGTAGTATATCGCGTCGAATATATCGATCCCGTGAACGGCAATCGCAACAGGTCTTTCTTCCGCCAATTCGGCTGAATAAGCTGGTGCTGCAAGTGCTACCGCACTGACTAATACTACCTTCAATAAATTCATTTTATAAAATCTTTCTAACACGATGAATATCGTATATTATATATGTGTATGATTAAACTAAAAATCAAGTGCGTGATAAAAAAAATAAAATAATCTAAATGCACCTAACCACTTTATATACCCACATTCTTATTAATAAATGCTCACGCACTTGACAACAATGCAAGCGAAACCTAGACTTAAATCACGATATTTTAGTGAAATTTTAGAAAATTTATGGCCAATCGTCCATTATCTCCTCATATCCAAATTTACCGACCTCAAATCACATCGGTATTGTC
>CAIOTO010000211.1 GCA_903861255.1 uncultured Alphaproteobacteria bacterium
CGACAAAGCAGTAGGTATTAATGATAAGATCTTCTAGGGTCATAGGGCTCGTTAGATTGTTAAAGTTTTAGACGACTTTATCTAAACAGAACCCTGTGATTCTTTCAAATTATTTGTGCAAAAACTTGCACACTGCGTTAGTTACGAATAAAATAGATATAAAGCGCGGAGATGTTGATGCTAATTTGCACGAACTTTCAACAGGCAGGCGATCTGGTGATGCAGATGAATACATAAATAATGAAACATTAGATAGCTATGGGTGTTGTTGTAAGAACGTCCCCGCAAATGCGAAGTGGATGTGGGGTGGTGCTGCCGCATCATGGGGTGTAACCATTGGCCTGATTTGTTATGAATATGGATATGGTGCATGCGACGCTAGTGGGGGAGCGATGGTCTGCGCGTATGTTTTTTGCGGACTCGGTGTGGGTTTTGGTGCTCGTGGTTATTATATATTTAATGGGCAGGATAGAGAAAATTTATTGAACTGAGTGTTCATTCCTCTTGCAAAGGCTGACTATTACTCCGTTGATTTATGATTATGCAGATATTACATGGGTTCTTTTGGTGCTGAAGAAGGCATCCGGTCGCATTATGAAGATAATATAAAGTGACTGGCATAAAAAGAGAGAAGAAGCTCAGCAACAAATTTCTGCTGTTTGTTTTGCCTCTTCAGCATAGTTCATTGCAAACAATTATATACCTTATATTCTGGATATTTTATCAACAACACGCATCTAATCTTGCCCGATTGTGCAAGTTCTAGCTCTATTATTTCATGGTTCAAGTTTTTTAATAATAAATTCGATGCTGCATTCACCAATTGGCGTTGTGGTTTGATCAAACCTTGCTTGGTTAATTATATTGTTTAGATTATAGCGATAAGTTGCATCGAGTAGCTCAATTTTTTTAATTTCAATTTTTTGTTTTAAATTCATGAGAAGTTCAGTGACATTAATGCTTTTCGTTGTCCAAGATTTCTTTTTATAAATTGTGAACGTATGTTTGTGATCATCATTAAAAGTAGATGGAAAAACCCCTTGTTCATATAAGTCTTCATCTGGGATGATGCAAATCAGATGTCCTCCTGGTTTTAGTATTCGAATCCAATTCGCCAATGCATTTTTAACGTCACGCATATGCTCTAAGCAATGAGACGAGTGTACAAAATCAAACACATTATCAGCAATAGTTTCCATTAATTCTGCATCGCCGTCAGGCATATCCCAAGCACGGCAGGATCTCATAAGTGGAAAAAATTCATGATATTGCGCTATGGAATCTGGGCCTGCACCTATATCTATACCATCTCCAATGAGATAACGAGTTGCGTATCTAGAATCTTTAATTTTATGAAAAATTGATTTACTTGATTCGTGCATGTTTTCCCCTTAATTCTATCCATATTTGTAATGGCATGCATATGAAATTTTTAATCAAGGCAATGGATCATCGCTTTGCATGGCATGTTTTATTATTTTAGCACTAAAATTGAAAGATGTTGCAAGTGGAATTTAATAAAATTTTAGTTATTAAATGGTCTTATGGATATCTCAAAATTCTCATTTCAGTTGTTTTACTTTTTCTGCTTTCGTCAGTGTTTATGTTAATGTGAAGTATTATTTATAATGTTGATTTTCCATGACACTTTCTCAACAACGCGCATCTAACCCCGCCACAAGTGTGTGGGTATCTGCCTCGGCCGGCACCGGCAAAACAAAGGTGCTAATCGATCGGCTTGTTGCGATTTTGTATCAAGGCACGCCGATTAGTCATATTGTGTGCCTCACCTTCACCAAAGCTGCTGCCGTTGAAATGCGTGAGCGATTGTTAAAGCGATTGCAAGATGATGCCGTGAAAGAGCATGCGGCTGGGGAAGGCGGAAAAGCTGCTGCCATTTTTGAAGCACTGCTTGAATCACCCGAAACCCTAAAGATCATGACCTTGCATGCATACTGCCAAAGTTTGCTGCAAAAATTCCCGTTCGAGGCGGGCGTGCCTCCGTTTTTTGATGTGCTTGATGATGATAAGGCTCAGCAGCTATTGATGCAGGCGTTATCTCACGTATTGGAATCTCCACCGACAGAAGCAATTGCAGAGGCGATTGAGGGCGTGTCCACGTGGATGGGTGAATATATGTTTGAGAATTGCTTGTGTGATGCGTTCTCGCGCTGGCATAAAGTACGTCATTTAGAACGTATCTATCCTGACCCCACTCATTATCAAGAGGCTATTGCAGAGGCGTTCCCGGCCGATCTTGAAGAAACAATAGCGCCTGATATTGATGCAGATGCGTTGGCAGAGTTATTGCTAGCGTCTGATCAGGCAATGGATAAAACAGTGGGCACAGCAATTGCTGCACAAGGGCTGGTGCCGATTCTTTTCCTGACACGTGACGGCAAGCCTCGTAAGAAAATTGTCTCTGCTGATTTTAAAAAAAAGCATCCAGCACTTGGGGCCGATATAGATGACTTTGCGCATCATCTGAATCAGAAACAACTGCGCGAAGCGTATGATGGTTGGCTGGCTGCGAATGTGCATTTTTGGCAGATTGTGCAGGCAGTGCTCGCGCATTTTGGGACGCTTAAGACTGAACAGGGCGTGTTGGATTACCATGATTTGATTTTACATAGCTTGGTACTATTTTCGGATGATATGGCACTGGCATTTGTGCATCAACGTTTGGATTATACGATTGACCATATTCTAGTGGACGAGGCGCAAGATAACAGCCCCGAACAATGGTTGTTCATTCTAAAATTGGTTGATTTATTCGTGCGTGATGATACGCCGCAGCGATCACTCTTTGTGGTGGGGGATGTCAAGCAATCTATTTATGGATTTCAGGGCGCTGTGCCTGATTTATTTGAATCATTGGTGCATACGTTTGAGCACGTATTGACAAGCCGTGGGCATCAATTTGTTCGGCTGACATTAGATGATTCATTTCGCACGGTGCCAGAGGTGTTGGATGTGGTTGATGCTGTGTTTACCGAGCAACCAATGGGGATGGGCGCATACACACAGCATAAAGCGTACCGACGTGATGCTGGCTGGGTTGGACTAACGTTTTTATCGAAAGATGATCTGAAAAGGGAATCGACTGAGGAAGATGAAACGCCTGAAAACAGTACAGATTGGCCTATTATTGAGTTTTATGAAAAGACAGTATCAAAGGATGCAATTTTAGCGGAACATGTTGCTGATTGTATTAGCTGTGCAATTGATGAGTGTTGGGTATTACCTAGTACTGGCCGACCGATTGAGGCGCATGATATCTTGATTTTGCTGCGTAATCGCGGCGCGCTTTCAGGGGAAATTATTCGTGCGTTAAAACAACGGAATATAGCTGTTGAAGGCCCTGATCGTATTCATTTGGGGACGCGACAAGCCATTCAAGACGTTATGGCGGTTATGCGTTTTTTATGTTTGCCCCAAGATGATATGGTGCTTGCAAATATATTAAAAAGTCCTTTTGTGAATGGCGGGCAGGGGGTTGACGAGGAGACGTTGTTTGAGTTGTGTCACAATCGTGAAGGGTCTTTGTGGCAGGAGATTTGTCGGAATCCTACCTATGCGGATGTCGCGACATTGTTGAAAAATTGGCTGTCACGTGTTGATTACGAGGCGCCATCGTTTTTGCTGCGTGCGATTCTTGATCCCGCTTATGGTGCCTTTGAAAATCGTTTGGGTGCAGATATTTACCTGTTGTTTGAAACGTTTTTAGACACAGTGATGGATATTGAATCAAACACGCCGACTTTGGCAGAAGTTCTTTTGTCGTTAGAACAATCCATGCCTGTTGTTAAGCGTGAGGGGACGTCGCCAACGGGTGTGCGTATCATGACGATTCACGGGTCAAAAGGGCTAGAGGCACCACTTGTAATTGTGGTTGATCGTGATGAACGGCTTGATTTGGCAAAGGAAAATTTGTTGTGGCCGAAAGTGGATGATCCTGCAAGTGGCGAGATTGTTGAGCTGTTTTGTTTGAAACCAAAAGCAACGATGGCTATTGAGGCGATGCAAGCTTTGCGTGAAAATGCGATGGATACCATGCGTGAAGAGCGCAATCGATTGTTGTATGTGGCGTTGACACGCCCGCGCGATGGATTGTGGGTGATTGGCGGCGGTAAGTGGGCCGAATTGGTTGAAAAGTGCTTAGGCGAGAGGGATGCTATACCGGTATTTGCTCGTGCATTAGGAGCCAGCACTAATGACGCAAAAGCTCAAATTAAGTTTCCCGATTGGATCCACCTGAAATACGAACAAGCACAAGATACAAAGAAGGTGACTGAGAAGTTTGATCAAACGGATGCCATGAAACGCGGAGAGCTTATTCATAATGTGATTGAGACACTTACCAAAACGCCGGTTGATCGTTGGGATGCTGTTATGGCTCGTTTTAAGAACGATGGGCTTTCGGATATAGATGTGAAAAAGGTCTATGACATGGCGCATCATCCTGATTTTGCACATGTGTTTAAAGGTGATCGTGCCTGGTCAGAAATTGAGCTGTTACACGATGGTAAGCTGCTTAGAATTGATCGATTGATTGAAACGGATGATGCCTTTTGGATTGTGGATTTTAAAACAGGTGAACAACGAAAAGTTCAGGCGTACAAGGATCAACTAGCTGAGTATAGAGCTGCGATAGCGTTAATGGCGGGAGTTAAGCCTGTGCGCACATTTTTATTGTGGACGGATGCGCTGACTCTGGAGGAGCTTTGAATAGCCGCAGAACTTTTTTGTAGACAAAACGCCTGCTTTAAGGGAAATTAGTGTAGGTAATAATGTATAAACATTATCGTCAGAAGCTTGCTTAGTGGCGCCTGTTTTTTAGTTTCCCTCTGGTTTAGTCAGAGGGTCCATGGATCCTCCGATCACGTCGGAGGAAAACTGAAAAGGGGATTGTCGAGCGCGCTGCAGGATTGGCATGACGGATAGTGTATGAAAACAAACCCTTTTTGGAGAAAAAAATGATAAATGATGTAACTGACGCGACGTTTGAAAAAGATGTTTTGCAATCCGAAATTCCTGTAATGGTTGATTTTATGGCTGACTGGTGTGGCCCTTGTCAAATGCTTGCGCCTGTTCTAAAAGAAGTAGCGCCATTGGTTGATGGAAAAGTGAAAATTGTTAAAATGAACATCGATCAGAATACACAAGTGCCAGCAATGCTTGGTATTCGTAGTATTCCAACGATGATTTTGTACAAAGATGGTAAAGTTCATAGCTCGCACAATAGCTTGATGAGCAAGACTAAATTGTTGGATTGGTTACAGTCTGTTTAAGGCTGAAGAAAGACTTTATATTCTTTGCTACGTCTATTGCTCGTCATAAGGCTGTGACTTTATAACGCTTTCCCCAGCGGGATATCCTGGGGAAATCCTTCATGTCCATCGGGATCATTAAATGGCATGTCTGTATAGCCGTGTTTCGCATAGAAATCATGGGCTTCGGGTGATGATTCTATATGCAGGGTTTTAATTCCCTGCATAACTAACCACTTTTCACAAAGCCCTAGAAACTCTTCACCGAACTCAAGGCCTCTCGCAGCCTCATCAATCACAATAATCCGTAGTGCCGCACGTGCATTCGGCCATTTTTGTATATGCGCATAACCGACAATATCGACTCCACGACTAAACACAAAATGCACATGATCAGGGTGGTTAAACGTCCAGGTGTATGGATCAGCGACCGGAATTTTATCAAAGAAATAACGCTGCCGGAACGCCTTAGCTGTTTCCCATTCATAATCATGTAAGCAGTGCATTAAGCGCGTGCGACTAAACCCAGCTTTTTGTAAGACCCCGCGGATAAAATCATTTTTACCAAGCGTGTAGCCCGAGAAACGAGATGGATCTTTCTGAAACGATTCCTTTTTCGTGAGTAATAGGGCCTTAAGCGCAGCATACTCCGCGCACACATCAGGGTTATTTCGCAGATGATTTGTAAATGTAAGATTCAGCTCAATCTCGGGATTTCCATCCTCATACACATGAAGGTGAAATTTAACTGCCCCTGTTTTGTTAAAATAAAATCGAAAAGGAATATGCTGTTCACCTTTGTAGGTGTAACCGATTGATTCAAGCGCGGTGATAGAATCCTTTGGATCTTTCACAACCACAATGATATCAATGATCGGCTTCGCAGCTAACCCAGGTACTGACGTTGAACCAATATGATGCACGTCAATGTCATTATCCCCGAGCACTTGCCGAATGTATGTCTCCTCTTCCTCAAACATTTCTGGCCAAACAGAGTTATACGAAACAACTTCGATCTGTTTTGTTTGAGAAGAAGGATAGACCATGCCAAAAAAGCTTTACGTGCTAATCATTTAATTTTGTCATTACAATGTAATGATGATATGGGCAATTCTGGCGAAGGGGCACTGCATTCCAATAAGGACTCCAATAGGGAAAAACACCTTTCGCTAATCCTTCGTTTTTCACCAATTTCATACTAATATTTAATCCTTCAGAGGTATATTGTTCTTCTACTGAATTTTTCCAATTCTCTAAATACGTATGATAAGAATCTTCGTTGCCCTCATTAGAAAATCTATGGCCAGAATACATCGACGTAAAGTGAGGCATGAATTTTAAATAAAGGGGATCTTCTCTGAAATGATCATCTAAATAACTATCAGAGAAACCTTCTCTTGGGGCATGGATGTCATCTGTTTGTAAAGGAACTGTAAATGAACCGCCACGCTTTAGCATTTTTGCTAAATGAAAAATATGCTTATGTGTTATGCCTTGCCAAGGATCTGCACATCTTTTGCTAATGCCCCAATCTCCAGATACTGTTGGTGCTCTTTCATGTGGAACATCCATTAAACCACGCATAACATGCCCATCAGGGAAAATAGCGCTAAATTTACCTGGAAATCGAGTAGAAAGCTGAGTCATTATGTATTCATCATGAAAATTAGCTAGTACAAATTGGCCAGATGTATAATCCTTTTCCATATTAGAAAATGGCATGCGCATGTCTAAATAAACGAAAAGTGAATTATCATTTGCCACAAAGTGATCTCTCTGTGAAGGATATGCACCTATCGCTAAAACAATATCCCGCCCTTCTTTTTCAGCATTTTCAATATTTATCTGAAGTGCATAAAGTTGATCACTTAACGGAAACATTTTTTGCAGCTAATCGCTGAATTCTTCTTTTGTTTTGCATGCAGCCTCTTTTATTTTGCATGCAGCCTCCAATCTTGCACGCCAACTCTTGAATTTTTCATCCTGACTCTTTCTTTCGTCACGAGTAGATGTTGGCATGTCGTGTATAGGAGAGCTCTCATCTGATAAAATTTTAAAAGCTTCTTCATTAAAAGCCGGCCTAGCATCCACCAACGTAGTATTAGAACTAACTACTGCTTGTAATGTAAAGTCAGTAGCGTAAAGCATATTTGGTATCATAAAAAAACAAAAAGCTATCTTTTTTATTTTTCTATATTTCATAATTTCGTCCTTATTATTCTTTTGTTAACACAATTTGTTTAATTATCAATAAAGTATGCAAACAAATTAGTCAATTGAAATATTTAGGTTAGTTCGTTAAAAAGATTTGTTTGACAGGGTTATAACAACTTACGCTTTTTATGACTTATCCACTTTTCCTGCTGTTCTTGCATATATACCTCATAGTAATGACACTTATCAGCACCATCTGTTGTAAGTGATCTTATGACAGCAGTTTCACCTTCCAAAAATTCCACATGTGCCGCACATACAATCTTCGTGCCTTTATATAAAACAAAATGAAAATGATGCTCGCTTTTTTGCGCCGGATTACCTAGCAAACGGTGATATGAATCCCACTCATACTGTGTAAGCGCCATCACAATACGCAAACCATTAAAACCAGTTTTTGTATCAATTTCTGAAACAAATTGATCTTTCCCAAAACAGTATGAATCAATATCGTAAGTGAATTTTTCAGCTAGCCGTTGTTTTAAATCTGCATAATTCTTGCGGTCATCGGGGTGATTTCGCATCCAATCACGAAACATCAGATGCCTGTCGATTTCCACATTGCCCTGTTCAAAAACATGCACATTATGTGTTCGTGGCATATTATCTTTATAAAAAAAGCGCCGAAATAGCATTCCTGCTTCGCCCCGCGCCGTATAACCGAGCGCTTGCATTTCTTTCTCAGCCTGATCAACCTGTAAAATATCCTTCACAACTACAATGATATCAATAATAGGCTTTGCATCCAGCCCAGGAACTGATGTCGACCCAATGTGATGCACATCAATGCAATTATACCCGAGCGTTTGTCTGATACACGCAGCCTCCTTTTCAAACATGTCAGCCCATGTGGGATTATATGGAACAACTTCGATTTTTCTTTTTTGGCTCATGCGCAAATTTCCTTAATTAAGCAACTTTAAATGTATTTTATTCTTTTTGCTCCCCACAAGCCTTTTTAAGTATCATCCCAATCCTTACCTATAGCATCAAGGAATTCTTTTGCATCTTTTTGACGAGGATGAGATTTATCGCCAGCAATAAGAATAAAATTCCACTTAGCAAATGCTTTATCTTCTTTTTTTCCATAAAAATATAAGGTCATATGCGCATTGTATATCTTTGGATGTTGTGGAAACTGTGCAATTTTTCGGTATAAAGGGATATTTACATCTGCTTCCCATGTAGGAAAAAAGATAGAAACATTATCTAACAAATCAACGCTGTGCAAATCCTTTGGATGGTTATCAACAAACGTGTACATTGCCTGAATAGAATTATTATAAACCTCTTGGGTTCTCGCTCTATAATAAGCGCTCGTTAATTTTTTATAATTTTCTTCTGAATTAAAAGAGGCACTTTGCTCGCCAAAAAATGCAGGGGCCATCGTTTCTAAACGTGCAATATTTATTAGGGTTGAATCTTGTATTTCTTCTCTGGCAGACAATACTGAGGAAATTAATATTGTGAATATTAATTATTTTAGAGTTATGTTCATTTATGCATACTTTTTGAAAATAGTTTTATATTTTCACATACATACCATGCCAGTTCTTAATTTTTAGTTAAGATGGCTTTTTTATTTTCCCTTCCACTCAAAGCACTCAAACTGTCCGAATGATTTAAAACCAAGACGTTCATAAATGCGAAAGCCTGAATCACTTGACGCAGAAAGCGTCACATATTGCGCCCCATTTTCTTTAGCAGTTTGCATTAAATAGGTCATCATGCGCGCACCAAACCCAAGGCCGCGTTTGTCTTCTCGCGTTAGCAAACTAAAAATGCCGGCAGAGTCGCCTTGAAAGTACAAAATGCCAATTGCAACGGGTGCGTCCTTTTCATAACCAACATATAATTTCTCCTGACCATTCACCATCTGTGACGTAAGCTTCTCATAAAATGAAGGCACTGTTGCATCGTATGGTTCAAGTACAGAGATAAAATGTTCAAGCTGGCTGGGATTTATAACGTGTTCAATTATGAGGTCAGTTAATGAAGCATTGTCTGAGAAAACATTTAAATCACACAACATCGCGTGCTCGGTAGCTTCAATGACAAAACCATGCTCCAGTAATTTCTGAGTCAGTTTGGCTGATCGCGCAGACGGAGGAACCCACCATGCAAAAGGCTGACCATTAAATGTATCAATGACGTTTTGAATTTGCTGAAAGTCAGTATGCAAAGCATCAAGCCCACCATACACAATATTAAACATCGACGATCCTAAACCACAATTAATGATCGTAAGCGCATCATCAGTTATGACTGAAAATCCAGCCGCTTTTGGCAAATACGAAAAATGACCAAGGGCGTTTTGTTCAATTTTTGAAATCATATTTTCCCTTACAAACAACCATCCAAGCTACAAAGTGTTTAACAAATCCAAAGTAATGCCTGCTCTCTCAAGGCCTTTTCTCATAAAAACCATTTGATCTGGATACATCATTTCATGATCAGAGCCATGAGAGCTGTCCACCAAGAAACGCACGCCACCAATCCAAAATTCAACCGAACTTCCTTTTCCAAGTGCCCCATTAAAAGAGCCGCCAAACTGCGATATAACTGAAGAAAGTGCAGACAATGCGTTTCTCCACTTAGGTGGATGTGATGCGATGCTTAAAATACTTTGTAAAGTTGATATATGGGATGGTTTTAAGATTAAAGATGGCCTTGCCGCCTCGTTTACTTGCTCCGCAGCATCAGCAACAAAAACTTTAGCAGCTAATCCTGCTTCCTTGTCACGTTGCCTTGTTAGCTTAGGGTTGTTTGTGGTAAATAGTTTTGGCTTTTCGTACTTAAAATAATCTGGGGCAAAATCAAAATCGTCGTCATTTTCTTCATCACCAACTGAAAGAGAATCTAAGCCTGTATTTATTGCTGAATTATCCTCTTTCGCTTCTTTTCCACTAACTAAAAGAGAATCTACGGCGGCACTTATCACTGATTGATTGGGATCTTCGAGCATTTCAGCAACAGAAGGAGAGTCAACTAAAGGAGTTATTACTGCGCTTGCACAAAGTTCTGTTGATTTAGAAACTACCACATCTGTAGCTTTATTTTTTTTGCTGCTCTTTTTTGATGATTTTTCAACAGGCGCCTCTCCTGTTACTCCTGTTATATAAGCAACTAAAGCATCCACATCACCTCCTTCCCTTAGAGCCTGCACTCTTAAGGATTCGTTTTTCTTTTCTAAGAATTCACGTTTTAACCGTTCTCCGCCTTTTCTAAGCTTACTCAAAGTTATTCCAGATTGTAAAAGATAAGGTTCAAACAAGGTGCAGACTTGCTTAAAATCGCGAAGATCACTTGCAATACTGTTTAGGTCATCTGAAACTGTTGCTGACGTTTTAATTGCGCTTGCAACCCCTTCTACCATTCCTCTTCTCGAAAAGTTATTTTCCATCAATGCATTAAAATCAGCAATTACGACTTCCTTTGTACCGCTTCGTGCAATTGACGTTATTTTAGCTAGAACTAATTCCCACTCTTCTTTACAAGCTTGGTTGGTATTTTGAGCGTTGGTTAAAAAAGATGTTGAAAGAGATGCAGAATGCACCTCTCTTTTTTGTTGCGCTATGCCGGCAAATATACTCATTAAATTTTGCGCAGCTCCAGGAAAGCTAAGACTAGGCATAAGATGAATAGCCGTTCCTGCCTGATTGCATATAGTCTCTTGAAATTGCGCTGAAGCTTCATCAGTCCCAGATAGAAGCTCCCCTCTAATTTCATAAAAATGTATACGGCTATTAGCGATAGCTTTGGCATGCTCAAGATCTTTATCAAAGGTTGAGCAAATCCCATTCGCACAAAAAATTAAAAAAAGAAATGTCTTAATAATCATTTTAAATCTCTATTCAAAAAAGTCGTTCTGTTGACACAAAATGGCACTAACAGAATTTGGCGACTTAATGCTTTCAGAATAGACCTGCTGCGTAAGTCTTAACACAGATCTTATTAACGAGTTGTCAAGCATCCCCAACCCAATTTATTTTTCTAAGCAGTAGTAAATCCATTTTTCAGATTAACAATACCTGAA
>CAIOTO010000212.1 GCA_903861255.1 uncultured Alphaproteobacteria bacterium
ATACCCACGAATAAATCCATTTTTCACACGATCTGTGCTTGAGCATTTTTTGCAATTTACTGACATAGCTTGTCTCCTGAAAAGTTTCCTTTTCAGAATAGCACATTATCAACCTTTAGTTAAGTGTCTCAAATTTATTACCAATAATACTTATCACACCAGTTTTTGCCACGACCCCCGAAGCTCTTATTGCCTACTCCCACTCAAAAGTAGGCATAACATCTGAATCACCACAAACACGCGATGCATTGCAACTTTATACGTATTATCAAGCAAAATTATTAAACGACCTAACACATAGCACTCTCGTTACACCTGATGCCTCTTTATGGGGATTGTTTGAGAAAGGCCGCAACCCAGCAAAACCTGAACAATCAAACCTTGAATGGCATGCATCCGTTTTGAAAGCACAAAATTGGGGAAGCCTTAATGATTTTAGATGGATTGATGCGACGTCAGAACCAGACATGGTTCTTGGCTTTTTAAGTTCTGCCCACACGTCCGTTTGTTTAGCGGGCACCAATACTGTATCTGACATAGACTTAACTCTTGCGCAAATTCAAAAACAATCCATTTATTTTCTAAAAAATACAAGTGCCATTCCTGAAAGTGACAGCGGCAGTCCACACGTGATACAACTCGCGATACAGCTTGGGCGCAATACGTATTATAAGAATCTATACCGCGCAGCAGCTGCAGACAAGACAGATACCACGCCAGATAGTACTGAGCAAGATATAGAACCCGTCCAACCTGCCGGCACTCTTGTTGACCTGTTATCCGAACACATTGCTGATTTAGAATATGATGATAACTCAGATACTGATTTTATAGAAATTCTGGAAAACAGCTACACCACCCTATCAACTCAAACAAGTACAATCCAAGCAGCAAGTGACACAATTATTAGCGCAATACAAACAAACATAGCAAGTGCGCCAGCATTAGAGCCCTCGAGCGCCCCGTTAGAAACACCTGTTAAACATGTACTAAAAAGTATGAGGGCAATTGAAAAAATATTGCTGAGTGATTTTCAAAGCAGCAGCCAAACAGCTCATCCTTTATCTGACACAGAAAAAAACTCTATTTATTTAACAGCACTTGCGTCAATGGCAGCACTCGATGCTGATGGCCAAGAACCTAATTGGATACCAGAAATAAGATCATACTTTAGTGAGAACTCTATTTGGTCTGCGCCAGAAAATTTAGAAACAATTGATCAGCTACTCTCTACCGCAAAAAATGATGCTGCAGCCTATCTTTACAAAACACCTTCATATTTTTCCTATGGCTACAAAAAACTACCTGAACCACTTAATCCGTCAATGGAAACGCAAAACGGTAAACTATTACTTGATTCCATTCCGCTACCTGCAATTGTTGGCCGTGCAACACCCGTTGATATCGGATTTATGTACGCAAAATTAATGGAAATGGGGGACTACGGCCTGCAATATTTAAAGCCAATGGACGATAGCATTATTTCACGCATGATCTATCAAATTTATAATGATATTGGGATCTCGACGCATTATCACAAAATAGCAATGTTTACTGTTGTCCAGCAAATACAAGAAGGGGTAACACTGACGCAACAAATCGAATGTCCTGATGCAATCACCTATATGATCAATAGCGGACGGGAAACAACAGCTCCCCACCCTATTTCGTTTGCGTTAACACCTGAATATTGCCAATGGAAAGATATTGTTCACTTTCTTGATGAAGTCACCCGCGTTGTTTCAGCACCTAATCTAATTCATCAACGCGCTAATTTTGGTCATTCTTTTGACTTAACCAATAAAGACTTTAATTTTGCAAATGATGCATTCATGCGCGAAAGTGGCACGCAGCTGACACAACAAGAAGCTGACGCCATTATGCGCGGCATCTGGTATAAAGAGGTGCTTAATTTTGCAACCTCTTACCATTATGCACGCTCTCATAACATGCTTCTCAGTTTTTACGAAGAAGTTTTACCTTCATCAAAAGCATCAAATCCATGCTTACCAGGCAAAATCAGACAAGTGACAAACTGGCATGAAATTCAATTAACCAAACAACAAGATCACCTTCTGTCAGCTATTCGTATGCTATTTCCATCATCGCATAGCTATGAAGGCATTCAATATAATACATTCCTTGATTTTATAACCCCAAAACTCGCACGCGACTTCATCACACAAAAGATTGAACGCTATGCTATGAAAAGTTCCATTTTTTTGGGTGGTGAATCATTTGGAATCGATGACTTTCAGAAAGATGATGATGGCAACTACGCCTTCAAAAAATCACGTTATCAAGCAGTACTAGATCATACTGGTTTTGCAACTGAAATAGCGGCAAACGCTTTTGAAGACTATGCGCGCGACTTACTGTTTAACTCATTTGTTGCGTATTTCATAGAACTCAATAGCATGAAAGAAAACGGTGATTATCGCTATCCAACAGCACATACACTTCTTGATGATGGCGGCGCTGGCATTCAGGCCTTTCACTCAGGCGACATTGTGTTCAGTGAAAATAATTTGCCTGATTTGCCCGCAGCTATTCTTAGTGGATTTGCAAAAGTTAATGGAGTGGCTTACGCACATGGACTTTTAGAAATGTACACACATACTTTACCGCACGCGATTGCGGCTATTAAAAGTAATCCTTATGGGCAAATTTAAAGAAAAACTGGACCTAATCACGCCAAAAGGATGGCATAAACAACACCAACACAGTCAGCAGCTCAAGTCTTCCTAAAATCATACCAAACATCATAATGGCCTTTGATCCTGAATTAATCGATGCAAACGTTGTTCCAGGCCCAACAATTGAACCAAGACCCGGCCCCACATTACCAAGCGATGCTGCAGCGCCGCTCAAACTCGTTAAAAAATCAAGTCCCATCGCCGACAATGCCGATGAAATAACAGCAAGGGACACGCAATACAAAACCAAAAACGTAAACACGGAAAAAGCCACTGCTTCTGTGATCTTATGGTTTTGGTACATCGGCACGTATACCCCATATGGACGCCTTAATTGATGAAGGTGACTTTTAGCCAACTGATACAACACTTGAAAACGAAATATCTTTATGCCGCCCGTTGTTGACCCCGTACAGCCCCCTGAAAAGCTCAACATAAAGAAAAGTAGGGATGCAAACGATCCCCACAATGAATAATCACTCAACGTGTATCCAGTTGATGTAATCACTGAAATAACGGAAAAACTGCAGTAGCGAAACGATGTTAAGAAAGGTTGATTTTGCGTACAATAATACCAAAACGTAAGCACAATAATACTGCATAACGTAAAGCCTGCATATACACGTAATTGGCTATCACGAATCGCCTTCCAATCTCCATTCCACAGTCGGACATAAAGAATAAGAGCACTTCCACCAATAAACATAAAGAAGCATAAAATTGCCTCAATCAATGGGCTATTAAAAGCTGCAATCGATGCATCATGCGTTGAAAGTCCACCTGTAGAAATTGACGTCATTGCATGACATATCGCATCAAACGTTGACATTCCTGCCAACAAAAGCATCAAAAAACAGATCACTGAAAAAAATACATAGGTAAAAAGAATTGCCGATGCAATTTGCGATACGCGGGGCAGAATCTTTTCAGATCGATCCGAAAACTCACTTCGAAAAAGCTGCATACCACCAATACGCAGAGCCGGAAAAATTGTCATCGCCATCACCACAATACCAACGCCGCCAAGCCATTGTAAAATCGACCGCCAAAGCAGCAAACCTTTGGGCATCCTATCAAGCCCCACAAGAACCGTTGAGCCTGTTGTCGTTAACGCGGAAACAGCCTCAAAACATGAATCAATAAAGCTAATATTTAATCGCGACCAGTAGATGGGAAGTGCGGCAAAAAGACACATCATAATCCAGATAAGTGTGGTCATGATAAATGCCTCACGTGTACCAAGCTGAATTTTACCTTCAGGGCGATTCGCAAGTGCCATGGCAGAACCAAAAAAACCAGTCACACACATACCCATCAGAAACGAATACCAATCGCGTGTGCCATAAATAAAAGCATCGACAAACAGTGGAATGCACATCGTAGCAGCAAGTCCACTGAGTAGAATTCCAATGACAAAAAGAATGGCGCGAAAGCTCATATATGATTCCTAATAAAGTATTCTATGCTTAGGATGCTTATAAAAAAACATCCATGCCTTTTCATCACTTTCTTATTCTTCTTTGTCATTCCCGCGAAGGCGGGAATCCAAAAAAGAGCAATAAAAAACTCTTGCACAAACAAACTCAAAGACTGGATCCCCGCCTTCGCGGGGATGACAGAAAAAAATGAAGACGCAGTCTGCATAGAAAAATGAGAAATGACATAGAATAATACAATTATTACTTCTGATGATAGTTTGCTTAAACCACCCGGTCAAGCTAACGATCATGACACACACAATCCCATTTGGCACATAACTTGCATAACTATCACTAGTTAGTCATTATTTTTTGGTTTTATCACGTGTCAATTGTATCAAACATCAAGATACTACTTAGTTTTGCCGCCCTCGCTTTTACGAGTGTGCTAGCATTTGCTGAGGAAGCGGCCCCACCACCAGAACCAAAACCGCTTGTCATCGAAGAAACCTTTAAAAACCGAGATTTCCAAGACATAGAACCTAGCATACGCATTAAAGATATCACACAAATCCAAGGCGTACGTGACAACCATCTCGTTGGATATGGACTAGGTGACACACTCGCTAGCTCTCCTCAAACACAAGAAAGCCTCATCAGCATGTTAGAACGTCTTGGCGTTAACGTACGTGATGGAAAAATGTCCGGCAAAAATGTCGCAGCTGTGATGGTAACGGCGACACTTCCTGCCTTTGCACGCACCGGCGGCCGCATTGATGTCAGCGTGTCTGCTATTGGCGATGCGCAAAGCCTTCAAGGTGGAACACTACTTGTAACTCCGCTTTTAGGTGCGGACTCTAACGTTTACGCCGTTGGCCAAGGCCCTATGAACACCGGGTTAAGCGCACAAGGTGTCAGCGCATCACAAACAAAAGGCATACCAACTGCTGGGAAAATTTCAAACGGCGCTTTAATTGAAAAAGAAGTTGGCTATGAATTAGCTGATTTAAAAGAAATCAAAATGACATTAAATACACCTGATTTCACCACAGCAAAACGAATCGCAGTGGCCATAAATGCCTATGCTGAACAAAAAGGCTGGGGCAAGAAAGTTGCAAGGCCACTTGACATGGGAACCATTCAAATGGTGCTTCCTAAAAATACGAAACCATTTAATTTCTTTCACGAAGTTGGCCACTTACAAATACAACCTGATCAAAAAGCAAAAGTCCTGATTGATACCCAAAAAGACGTCATCGTTGTAACCAGCGGCGTCAAGATGAGCCCATGCGGTGTTGCCAGCGGATCAACGGTCGTTAAGATTGTTGAAGTACCAGAAGTGTACATGCCAAATCTACCGAACGGTGGCATCATGCCTGTTGTCAGCAATGTTATTGGATTAAATCCAACACAATTAGCGGATTTTGCAAAGCAAACGACTGCCACAGTAGAATTACAAGCAACACAACTAAAAGCATTAACAGATAAACAAGAAAAAGAATTAACAGCTTTTGATGCAGCCAATCCAACTTCTACGATCGCCGAGACAGATGCTGAAGAAGTCAAAACACAAAAAACTAAAGATAACACACGTATTGCGAATCAACGACAACAAATTGAAGCCACACAAGCACTACAAGTGACTCAACTCAAAGATTACTTCCAACAACAGCTCCAAATCACGCAACAACAACAGCAAATATCAAATGCTGCTGGCAACATGCAACAAATCAACCAAGCCACTGGCAACACCCCTGGCAAGACAACCCTTGGCGGCGCAAAGGCATTTGAACCTGTTATCACAGCGCAAACAAAAGTAAACGTCCGCGAAGAAAAAGGCCGATTCAACCTATTAAGTTCCGGCCCTACACTTGAAAAATTTGTGAACGCATTGAACCAATTGGGTGTGTCTGTTAAAGACATGGGATCAATTCTCATGACAATCAAAAATGCCGGCGCACTACACGCCGAAATCATAATGAATTAGGGAGTGTTTTATGGCAGTCACAGCAGCAGCAAGAGAACCCATCACCATGATGCCTCTTAGCAAGACAATAACAAAAGAAGATAAAATCAAAGCCGCGCATGACTATGAAGAAATGTTTCTCAAATTCTTTTTTACAAACATTATGCCAAAGGATACTGAAGGCGGTTTATTTGGTGCGGGCCATAGTTCTGAAATGTATCAATCTTTGTGGATTGACGCCGCATCTAAACAAGCCGCTAAACGTGGCGTTGGCATTGCACAATACATCATAAAAGCGCTCGATCAAAACTATCAAGAACCCGCAAAGCTTCAACAGGGGAATCTCCATGATCAACACGTATAACCAAGATTCACAGGGCATTAATGTATCGGAAACACTGTCTAATTTTTATCCATGCATTGAAGATTTCATTGACGTTATGGAACGCGAGAATGCATGCGTTAAAGAACACGATACAAATCGCCTTATTGAACTATTGCCATTGAAAAAGTCATGCAGCGATCGCTACGAGAGAATAATGGATGACATCAGTCAACTCATTTCATCACAACAACTCTCACGCGACGATCTTCTTAGTCTTTCAAAAGCCAACACTGAATTTATTCAAAAATCAAAAGAAAACTATGTGTACCTTAACAACGCACATGAATACAGCCAACGGTTGATGAATATTTTTTTCACGACAATTAATCAAATGAACAAGCACTGCTACACAGACAAAGGTGAATCAAAGTATTCACGTTTAAGTCAACCAATTGCACTGTCACAAACCTTCTAACACAAACAAGAAAGCGCCACGTCCATGCCACCAGAAATAGGTCTCTTTAACCAAGATTCTGTAAAGTACAATTCGGCTCACAGACTCATGTCTGCTATTGACGCCAATCGTGCAAAGGCAACTACGCTTGATGACAACCTTACAAATAAGGATGTTGATGGATACATAGAGCGCAGCAGAGTCATTCAAGTAGACGGCAGCTCAGGCGTAAAGGCATCTGAATTACAGCAGAATTTTGATGAAAAATTAGTTAGAGAAGTGCGCGATCAAAGCAGCGTAGTGGCAGGCGTCACATCCCTAGATAAATACTATCAAGAAATCTTAGGATTCTTTGGTGGCAAAAATGAACAAAGTTCCTTTGCTCACATCGGCGGAAAGATGTCAGATGCACTTAAGGCACTTCAAACAAACCTTGGACAACCTACTTATACACAAGAAGCACTCAGACAGCTAATAAATCATGCAGAAAGCATTACGCGATTAGCGTCCAAGCTTAAGACTCTGAGTCGTGAAGTAGAGGGTGATATTACTGCTTCTGTTGCAAAAACAAATGCATGCCTTCAAGAAATAGCTTCATTGAATATAAGCATTAGAAATACACCTGAGAAGTCATCTGAGCAGCTAACATACGAAGATCAAAGGCGCGTCACCCTACAAGCTCTCGCTGAACAACTTGGCATTCGCACGTGCTCATTCAACGGACTTGAAACTGAAATCTTTGACAAAGGTAACAACAATCTTCTCCAAGGTGGAGATTGCGCAGCCATAAGCTACAATAATTCAACAGGAAACAGTGCTTTATCTGTTCAAACAATAGACAATAGAACGATCGATATAAGCGCATCCCTTCTAGAAAGCCAACAAACTGGCCAATTAGCGGGCCTCATGCAATTACACGACACAATAATACCAGATCTTCAAGCACAACTGGACGAATATACAAGAGCGCTGCGCGATAAATACAATAGCATACATAACTTAGGGGTCTCACTCGACCCTCCAACAACATTAACAGGGACCATTGGTGTACCTGGCGCAGCCAATATGACTGCGAGCACCGTTATTTCAGGCAGAGGAACTGTGCGTATTGGTACAGCTGATCCAAAAACAGGAAAATTAGCAAGCTATGCAGATTTTGGCTTAAGCGACGGCCTGACAATTCAAAACCTAATTGATCAAATAAATGGTTCAAATCCCGATTTAGGAATAACGGCATCACTTACAGATGATGGACGCTTTCAGTTAACGTCAAACAATACAAACGGTGTTGTTATTGGCTCTGCTGGCGACCAGATAGCATCCATAAGTGCATCCTCTACATATAATCCAAGTACTGGCACAAATGCATCTCACTTCTTTGGTTTTAATAATTTATTTGAAACTGGCACACAAGGTCTTGGGGGATCAAGCAGCGACATATCATCATCCATTGCTGTACGAAAAGACATTGTTGAATCAAGTGGAAAACGAATTTCATGTGGAATCTTAAATCAAAACGCAACAATTGGTAAAAAAGCAATGAATACAGGTGACACAAGCACCATTTCATTACTTGCAACTGCGTATACCGATTCCAAAACATCATTCAAAGCAGGTGACACAACAATCCAAACAAATTTAAAAATGTATGCAATTGATATGATAAATACACAAAAAACTGATGCAGAGCGAACAGCTAACAAACTTAAAAGTGAAAAGTTCGTTTATGTTGGATTAGCAAAGAAATCTGGAGAAAAGGGAAAAGTAAATGAAAAACAAGTATTACTAGACTTGCTAGAAACTAATAGATCCATTGATATACTAGACCTCCTGCGTAAGTCCTTTTTGCGCATTTTGAACCAAGGGTTTCTGCGGGGTATCAGCTCAATAATTTGACTTACGCAGGAGGTCTACTCTCAAAAGCAATGAGCATTACATATAGAATGAATGATTCTATATTTAAGATAATATAAAAGGATTTTAATATGACAATATCGTCAACATTGCCACTGTTCATGTCTTCTGCAAATATTAAGAGTTTTCAGATGGAAAGCCTTGATCAAGGAATAAGCGATAACTATGAACTCACGTTATCAGAAAACAATGGCACATTTCTTGATTGTGATGCAGAGGTACGCATTTCGGGCGAAGTAAAAATAAATGAAATTAAAAGCCAAGAAAGAGAAAATGTTAAACAGTTAGCGAGGCAAAAGAAAATATCAGGTCAAGTTGATGATGTTCAAAAAATAGCCAGCAGTCTTCAAAGACTAATAATGAGCAGCGGACCTACATGCAGAACAAAGCAAGCATTTGACGACCAAATTAAAGGCTACCTAAGTCAAATCGAAGATATTATGAACAGCGAACATCATGGTGACCAAACTCTCGCTGGAAAAGAACTTAAAGAAAAATCAGTTAGCATCACAGATCTTCCAAAAATCAAGAGTGGTCAGGGCATTGACTATAGCTATTACACAGGCGAGACCGGAACGCAATCCGTAAAAATAAATGATGACATACACGTTGATCTTTACCCCATCACAGGAAAACACGATGCATTTGCAAAAACAATTCAGGCAGCACGTTTAATGTTAACCGTAAAACCATCAGATACCAAAAGCGCAGCATTTAGAGAAGCACGTGAACTCATCACCGAAGCGGTCAAACATGACTTTCCAGATGCGACATATAGAGTAGGAATAGAAAAGTCAAAATTAAACGATGCAATTGGAAAAGCACCCGAATTAATCATATTAGAAACTGAACGAATCCTAAAAGCCAACAAAGTGAGTCAAATGGATGCAATGAGGATTACAAAAGAGTTAGAACAAACAAGAGATGTAGCCCTCAAGATAATGAGCAACAATTCAGTTCTGGAAAATAGAAACATTGAAACAATTATGAGATCATTCACCGGATCATAAAAATAAACTTATAAATGGAGAATATATTATGAGAATACACAACACAAAGCAAAGAGCAGCAACAGAAATATGCATTACACAGGGTGTAGTCGAGACAAAACTTGGGGAAATTCAATACACAAGCGATGATGTTTTTTATTTCAATGATGGCCTAGTTGGATTTCCCAATAAAGTAAGGTTTACATTAACTGATGTTCCCGGCATTCCACAAAGTCAACGCTATGGGATGTTGCAATCATTGGATGACAGCGCTTTATCTTTTATTGTGTATTATCCCGTTTTAGATGCCGATCAACAACAATCAATCCTTACAACTGTTCATACAATGATTGGTGACGAGAAAATATCAAAAGATGAAATTGGTTTTGCCTTTTTAGTAATTACAGGCAATGACGAAACTGGTCAATCAAATGTAAAATTTGTAACGGATGCGCCCTTGATATTTACAAGCAAAACGCAAGAAGCGTGGCAAATGGTGAATGTGCAGTAAGCACTTCTTACAGTTGCTATGCCCAACTCTCGGTATAGCCATGGGGAATGTATGATAACTTTTTAAGTTTTCCTCTGGCTCGACCAGAGGACCTATTTATAACCTAAATTCCCGGATAAATTGTAACTAGGATTACGTTTTCTGCGTGACCTCAACCTTGAGCGCCATTAAAATTTCCCGTTGTGCTTTTGTGATTTCTGTTAAAATATGTCCGTATTTTCCTGAGTATTTTATCTGTGTCA